>NZ_MEIH01000284.1:0-17909 GCF_001723155.1 Haladaptatus sp. W1 | reverse complement strand
ACCCGGCGCGGGAAGCGACGTCCCGGCGATGGACACCACGGCGGAGAAGGAGGGCGACGAGTACGTCCTCAACGGCGGCAAGCTCTGGATTTCGAACGGCTCCGTCGCCGACACCGTGACCGTCTTCGCCAAGACGGACCCCGATGCCGGTAACAAGGGCATCTCGTCGTTCGTCGTCCGCCCCGAGGAGGACGACGGTTTCCACGTCGAGGGAACCGAACACAAACTCGGCGACAAGGGCTGTCCGACGGCGGAACTCCGATTCAGCGACCTTCGAATCCCCGAGGACCGCCTGCTCGGTGAGGAGGGCGACGGATTCGTCCACGCGCTGAAGACGCTCAACGGCGGGCGTATCACCATCGCCGCGCGGAGCATCGGCCTCGCCCGCGCCGCGCGGGACGACGCGCTCGAATACGCCCAACAGCGCGAGCAGTTCGACCGGCCCATCAGCGACTTCCAGACCATCCAGCACAAACTGGCCGACATGGACACGAAGGTACAGGCCGCCAAACTGCTCATGCACCGCGCCGCCGACCGCAAGATTCGGGGTGAGGACTTCATCAAGCACGCCGCACAGGCCAAACTGTTCGCCAGCGAAATCTCGCGCGAAGTCGCCAACGAAGGGATTCAGATCCACGGCGGCTACGGCTACACGACGGATTTCGACGTGGAGCGCTACTACCGCGACGCCAAACTGAACGAGATATACGAGGGAACGAGCGAAGTCCTCCGGAACACCATCGCGGCGCAGATGATGGACTGACCCGAAAAGAGCTGAAAACGAAACGTGCGGTCGGTTCTTACTCTTTCGACACGTCTCCTTTCTTCTTACTCCTTCTCGCCGACGGGTTCGACCTGCTTTCCCGTTTCCTTGGGAATGACGCGCTGTTGGGCGTCCTCCCATTCCCGGTCGAGTTCGCGGCCGTCGAACAACCGGTCGAGGAAGACGGCGAGTCCGGCGACTTCGGAATGCGGTTGGTTGGTCACGCCGACGTTCCAGTCGGCGGCTTCGTACACGTCGAACGAAACTTTCTCCGCCCCGACGACGACGAGGAGCGGTTCGTCCGCGTGTGCGTCCCGAATATCGGTTTCCACGTCCTGTACGCGCTCGCCGTACATCGTGAGGTGGACGACGGTTCCCTCCCAGTTTCGGATGAGCGCCTTCTGACTGCCGGACAGTTCGACCTCGAACGGGCCGCCGAAGCGGTCGGTGATGTCGCGGATGGTCTCCTGCGATTGTCCCGCGTTGTCGGGGAGGACCACGCGGTCCGCACCCAACGCGCGGGCGGTGAGTCCGACGTGTGTGGTCATCCGTTCGTCGCGTCCGGGTCGGTGGCCGAGACGGACGACCGTGACCGACGGTTCGTCGTGCATACGCTTCGATGGCGGCCGAACGCGTTAGGAGGTTTCGAAATACGGATTGCGGCAACGCGACGTTTTTTCGACGGCGTTCCGGCAGACCGGAACACACTTCCCGGCCACAATCGCAGAACCGTGCATGCAACTCTCCGATAAACGAGTTCTCGTAACCGGCGGTGCCGGTTTGGTTGGTTCCCAGATGGTCGACGACCTCGTCGCGGACAACGACGTAACTGTCGCGGACGACCTCTCCAACGGAATCGAGTCGTCCGTTCACGACGACGCCGAGTTCGTGCAGGCCGATTTAACCGACGAATCCGCCGTCGAGGCGGTCATCGACGGCTCCTTCGATGCCGTCTTCCATTTCGCCGCGGCGGATAAATACGTCAACACCGACGACCCGCGGCCCCAGTTCGAGGAGAACGGCGAAATGACGTACAACATCCTCGAACGCATGGACGAGGTCGGCGTGACGAACTTCGCCTTTACGTCCTCCTCGACGGTGTACGGCGAGGCCCCGCGGCCGACGCCCGAAGATTACGCGCCGCTCGAACCAATCAGCATCTACGGGTCGGCGAAACTCTCGGAGGAAGCCCTCCTCTCGACGTTCGCCCACTCCTACGATTTCACCGTGTGGAACTTCCGATTCGCCAACATCGTCGGTCCGCGGTTCGGCGCGGGCGTCGTCCCGGACTTCGTGGAGAAGTTGGACGAGAACCCCGACGTGCTGACCATCCTCGGGAACGGACTCCAGGAGAAATCCTACATGCACGTCACCGAGTGCACCGAAGCGATGCGCTACGTCGTCGAGAACGCCGACGATGCGATGAACACCTACAACCTCGGGACGCGGACGACCACCTCGGTCAACGCCATCGCCGACATCGTGGCGGACGTGATGGACCTCGACCCCGAGTACGAGTACACCGGCGGCGACCGCGGGTGGACGGGCGACGTGCCGAAGATGCGACTGTCCATCGAGAAACTGTCCGCGCTGGGGTGGACGCCCGCACAGAGCAGCGACGAAGCGGTTCGTCGGGCGGCCGAGCAGTTGTATGATAGACTCGACTGACCCGGATTCGATCGAACCTCGTTTTCGAAAATCAGACCGAAAAGTCCGTCCGCGCTTCCACGTCCTCGTCCATGATTTCGAGCGTTGCGACGACGGTGTACTGGCCCGGACGGGGGTCCGGCCACTCACCCGGATAGGTCCGCTCCGCGTCCGGGTCGAACGACTCGGATTGGAGCGCCTGCGTGAACATCTTTCCGTCGCTCGCGCGCCAGATCTCCGCATCGTCTTCGAGGACGGCGAAATCCGCATTGAGTCCGCTTCTGAACGTCACGTTCCGCGAATCGGCGTCCGGGTTTCGAACCGTCAGTTCGAACTCGACGGCTCCGCCGGTCGGCGTCGCCGTCACCTCGCTTTCGAGCGTCATTATTTTCCATACAATGTCCTGCCTCGAAAAGGTTGTCCTCCGGGTACATCCGGCCACTGCCTACCGTCGGTCGTTCGCGTCCCGGAATACCCCGCTGGTGCCGAGAAGGTGCCGGTAAAAACGCATCGCTGGGTGCGATGCGGTGGTGGTATGCGATGCGATTGGTGGTGGGGTGAAGTGTCCGTTCAGATCGCGGAGTACACGTCGAGCAGGCCGTTACCCTGCTGGTTGCTGGACAGGCCGAGGTTCTCCGCCGTGTTGTTGAGTCGGCTTCGCGCGCCGGTGTTGGAGTAGCCGAGCTGTCCCATCAGGATGCCCGCGGCACCGGCGACGTGCGGGCAGGCCATCGAGGTACCCGAGAGAGTGTCGTAGCTGTCCCGTAGTAGGTCGAGTAGATGCTGCTGCCGGGCGCGGCGAGTTCGACCTGCGGGCCGGTGCTGGAGAAGTACGACAGCCCGTCGGAGCTGTTCGTCGAGCTGATAGCCACGCACTCGCTGTACACCGCCGGATAGCCCACGCAGTTCGAGCACGGACCCGAGTTACCGGCCGCCGTGGCGAGGAACACGCCGTTATCGTAGGCGTACGAAACCGCGTCCTTGAGCGCCGAGGAACCGGACGAACCGCCGAGGCTCATACTCCCGACGTCCCAGCCTTGGTTCGCGACGTACTCGACACCCGCCGCGATATCGGAGTACGAACCGCTTCCGTTGCTGTTCAGGACTTTGACGGCGTGGAGCGTGGCCTCGGGCGCGACGCCGACGACGCCCTGTCCGTTGTCTTCGGCGGCCGCGATACCGGCGCAGTGGGTTCCGTGGCCGTTGTCGTCGTCCCAGCTCGACCCGACGTAGGACGTTCCGCTACCGAGGTTGTTGTCGAGGTCGGGATGCGAGGCGTCGATACCGGTGTCGATGATGGCGACGTCGGCACCCGCACCCGTGTACCCGGAGTCGTGGGCGGCATCCGCGTCCACGCGGTCGACACCCCACGGAAGCGTCTGCGCGTACGCGTGCATCGTCCCGTCTTCCTCGACGTAGCGTACCTCGCTTCGCTGTTCCAGTGCCGTGATGGCGCGCTTGGGTACTTCGAGCGTAACCGCGTCGAACGAGAAGTCGTGATGAACCACCGATGCCGCGTCGAGCGCCGCCCGTCGCCCCGATTCGCCCGTATAGCCGATGTTGACCCGTACTCTATCGCTCGGCTTCGCGTTTGCGAAACCGGTGACGGCGAGTCCTGCCGTCGCACCGCCTGTGACCTTGAGAACGTTACGTCGTGAAACGCCGTTTTTGTTGCGTGGCATTGCAGGCAAAACGATGAAGTATATTCTCTTAATTTTTTTCTGAGATTATGAGATTAATTAGAATAGGCTAATTTGTGAAATAATTTGTGGCGTTACCCACCGCCGTTCAGTTATTGCTCGAATCGAATCCCAGTGCTGCAGCGACGTCTACGAGGCCGTAGCCCTGTTCGTCGCTCGATAAGCCGAGGTCCTCCGCGGTGTCGCGCAATCGCTGTCGTGCGCCGGTGTTCGAGTAGCCCGCGGCCATCACTTGGGCGGCCGCGCCGGAGACGTGTGCCGTTGCCATCGACGTGCCCGAGAGGGTCTCGTAGGTGTCGTCCCAGTACGTCGATTCGATGTCCTGACCGGGTGCGGCGAGTTCTATCTCCGGTCCTCTGCTCGAAAAGCTGGCGATGTCGTCGCTTTGATTCGTCGCACTCACCGCGATGACTTCCGACGCCGAGGCCGGATAGCCGACGCAACCGCCGCTGCACGGCCCGGACCCGCCCGCCGCACCGACGAGGAGACATCCGTTGTCGTAGGCGTACTGCACGGCGGCATCGACCGTCGAGGAGCTCGACGACCCGCCGAGGCTCAGGTTGATAACGTCGTGTCCGTGGTCGGCTGCCCACTCGATACCGGCCGCGATATCGGAGTACGACCCCGCCCCGGTGCTGCTGAGAACTTTGACGGCGTGGAGCGTGGCCCTGGGCGCGACGCCGACGACGCCGCTGTAGTTATCGACGGCCGCGATAGTGCCCGCGACGTGCGTCCCGTGGCCGTTGTCGTCGCTCCACGAACTCCCGACGAAGGATTTCCCGGAACCGACGTTCGCCTGCAGATCGGGATGGTTCGCGTCGATGCCGGTGTCCACGACCGCCACGTCCGCCCCGGTTCCGGTCGCACCGTTCGCGGTTTCGACCTCGGCATCCACGCGGTCCACGCCCCACGGAAGGGTTTCGCCGAGGGCGTGCATCGTGCCGTTCTCCTCCACATAGGTCACGCCCGGTGCCGATTCGAGCGCGGAAATCACGGCCTCCGGGACACGAATCGTCACCGCGTCGATGCCCGAGAACTCCCGAACGACGTCGTTCGCCGATTCGAGAGCCAGCCGACGACCTGCCCGACTTTCGAACCCGACGTTCACTTCCCGAAGTTCGCGTTTTCCGGCGGCGATGCCGCTCGTACCGACGGCAACCATCGATACGCCGGTCGCTTTCAGCACGCTTCGTCGCGTCGCATTCTTGATTTCTTTCGACATCAATTCATATATAAAATACAACCACATAATATTTTCTGATATTGTTTGAAAATATTCCTTGGGGGACGAGAGAGACGCTATTTCCGACTCTATGCGTGTCGTTCCTTGTTCAAAAAAGACGAAAGAGGGGGTCGTTCGGGTATCTTCGCCGTTCAGTTGTCGCTGGAATCGTAGCCGAGCGCCGCGGCGACGTCGAGAAGACCCGAACCAGTCTCGTTGGCGGACAGCCCGAGGTCTTCTGCGGTCTGCTTGAGGGTGTCTCGTGCCTGCGTGTTCGACGCGCCGTTGGCCATCAACTGGCCGGCGGCACCGGCGACGTGCGGGCAGGCCATCGAGGTACCCGAGAGAGTGTCGTAACCACCGGGGACGGTCGAGTAGATGCTACTGCCCGGTGCGGCGATCTCGACTTCCGGACCGGTACTGGAGAAGTACGAGAGGCCGTCCGAATCGTTCGTCGAACCCACCGCCATCACTTCGGGGTAGGCAGCCGGATATCCCACACAGTCCGTACACGGACCCGAGTTACCGGCGGCCGCGACGAGGAACACGCCGTTGTTCACGGCGTATTGGCACGCATCTCGGAGCGTCGCGGAGCCGGACGAACCGCCGAGGCTCATGCTCCCGACGTCCCAGCCCTGGTCCGCGACGTACTCGATACCGGCCGCGATGTCGGAGTACGAACCGCTCCCCCGCGAGCTGAGCACTTTGACAGCGTGAAGCGTCGCTTGCGTCGAGACGCCGACGACGCCCTGCCCGTTGTCCACGGCATTCGCGATACCGGCACAGTGGGTCCCGTGCTCGTTGTCGTCGTCCCAGTTGTTTCGGCACGTCTTCTTGCCACCGCGACATTTGACGAACGATTTGCCAGTACCGATGTTCGCCTGCAAGTCCGGGTGGTCGGAATCGATGCCGGTGTCGATGATGGCGATGTCGGCACCCGAACCCGTATCACCGTTCGAATGTGCGACTTCGGCATCCACGCGGTCGATACCCCACGGAAGGGTCTGACCCAACGCCTGCATCGTGCCGTTCTCTTCCACGTAGCGGATGTTCGGGTTCTTTTCGAGTGCCGTTGCCGCGCGCTTGGGCACGCGAATCGTCATCGCCTCGATGGAGTTGAACTCGCGGACGATTTCGTCCGCGCTACTTCGAGTCATCGCGCGACCGCGTGCGCTCTTGAACCCGACGTTGACCTCCACTTTGTCCGTCGGCGCTGCCGACGCCAGGCCGGTCGCCCCGGCCGCCGCTAGCGAGCCACCTGTTACTTTGAGAATATTCCGCCGTGATACGCCATTGGCTTTCCTTGCCATGCGGCTGTATCAATAAACTACACCGTAATATATTTTCCTACCACAGAATGAGAAATTAATATTCAGAAGCGTCTCTCGGTCAGGGTTGAACACCGTTTCGACCTCTGTCAGGCCCCGGTTTGCCCGTTCTCCTCGACGTACCGTATCTCGGGATGATCGTCGAGTTCCGCCCAGTCCTCTCGTGAGATTCGAATCGTCACCACGTCGAGCGATTCGAACTCCCGAACGACCTCCACGGCGGCGTCCATCGCCGTGTTCTTGCCGTCGGTCCCGTCGTAGCCGACGTTCACCTCGACGGTATCCCGGCCGGAATCTCCCTTGCCATGGTTCGCCACACCACGTTACTACTACACAATAGTTATTAAAACATCTTCTTCCGTTCAAATATTCCAAAATAAATCTATTTTAACATCTTCATCGAACAAATCAAAATACGAACATGTTCGCTGTCCCTTCGAACGACACGTCTTTTACCCGGAAAGACCCAACTACACCCGTGCAAATCGTTGGGTACGAGACTGGTGCGGCGGGAGACGACCCGCCAGCGTTGCTGGTGGACGACGATGGGACCCTTTCGCGCGAACCGCTCGAACGCGGGGTCGAACTGGAATACACGCTCGGCGACAGACACTGTGCGGGTACGTTCGACGGTTCGACGCACATCGCGTGTTCTCGCCCCAACGCCCCCTACTGCGACGCACACACCAGTACGTGGGTGTGTGCCCGGTGTACCGGAACGTGCCTCAAGGCCGAAATGGACTGCTACGAGGACCACGCCATCTACCTCGCGGCATTCGGTCCGACGACGGTCAAAGTCGGCGTTACGCGCGAATGGCGACTGCAAACACGACTCCGCGAGCAGGGTGCGGACCGCGCCGCACACCTCCAAACGGTGAAAGACGGGCGAATCGCCCGCGAACTGGAGGCCGAAATCGCGGAGACGTTCACCGACCGCGTTCGCGTTCCGGCGAAGATTCGAACCCTCGACCAACCGGTGGACGAGGCGGTTTGGCGGGACTCCCTCTCCCGGTTCGATCCGCTCGACACCTTCTCGTTCGACTACGGTTTCGAACTCGAATCGGCACCCGTCCACGAAACCCTCGCCAGCGGCACCGTCCTTGGGACGCAAGGCCGCGTCCTCGTCCTCGAACGCGGTGGAACGACCTACGCGACGGACATGCGCGACCTCGTGGGTTACGAACTCGAACGCGGCGCGACCGACCGAAGCCTGCAGGCCAGCCTCGGCACCTTTTAGGCCGCGGATTCCCCAGTTTCGGTGTGGCCGACGTGACCCTCACATTCGAGAACGGTACGCTCCGCGTCGAAACCGAGCGCGACGTTCCGTTCGCCGACCCCGACCCCCGCTCGAAGACGCTCCGAGCGCCCGCTTTCCGCTACGCCGCTATCCGCGACTACTGCGAGGAACGCGGGATTTCGGTGGACGATTCCGTCCTCGACGCGTCCGATTTGCCGCCGTGTTACTCCGCCTACGAACTCCGGGACTACCAGCAGAAGGCGCTCGATTCGTGGGAAGACGCGGACCGACGCGGCGTCCTCGAACTGCCGACCGGAAGCGGAAAGACCGTCATCGGCGTCAAAGCCATCGAACGCTGTCAGGCCGCGACCCTCGTCGTCGTCCCGACTATCGACCTGCTCGAACAGTGGCGGCGCATCCTCGACACCGAGTTCGACGTTCCCATCGGCCAACTCGGCGGCGGCGAACAGAACGTCGAAGCCCTCACCGTCTCGACGTACGATTCCGCCTACCTCCGGGCCGACGACATCGGCGACCGGTTCGGTCTTGTGCTCTTCGACGAGGTTCACCACCTCGGCGGCGAGGGGTACCGCGAAATCGCGCGCCTCCTCGCCGCCCCCGCTAGAATGGGGCTGACGGCGACGTTCGAGCGACCCGACGGTGCCCACGAAGTCGTCAGCGAACTCGTCGGGGAGAAAGTCTTCGACGTCCACGTGGACGAACTCGCCGGAACCCACCTCGCACCCTACGATGTGAAACGGTTGACCGTCGAACTCACGCCCGAGGAGCGCGAGCGATACGAGGACGCCCAAGGCGTGTTCACGGACTACCTCGCCAGTTCCTCGATTCGGATGCGAAGCGGCAGCGACTATCAGGAACTCGTCAAGCGCTCGGGGAGCGACTCGAAGGCACGCGAAGCCCTCCTCGCAAAACAGCGCGCACGCGACATCATGATGAACAGCGAGGGAAAGGTGACGGCCCTCGCGGACATCCTCGACGCCCACCGGGACGACAGAATCATCGTATTCACCGCGCACAACGACCTCGTGTACCGCCTCTCGGAGCGCTTTCTCCTCCCGGCCATCACGCACCGAACCTCGACGCCCGAACGCCGGGACGTTCTCGATAGATTCCGACGCGGGGAGTACTCGTGCGTCATCACCTCGAACGTGCTGGACGAAGGGGTCGATGTTCCCGACGCCAACATCGCCGTCGTCCTCTCCGGGAGCGGGAGCGAACGCGAGTTCACCCAACGCCTCGGCCGAATCCTCCGAGCGAAGGAGGACGGCGGACGCGCACTCCTGTACGAAGTCGTCACCGAGGAGACGGCGGAAGTCCGCGTCGCAAACCGCCGCCGATAATTTTCCTGTCGTCTACCGATAGGGACTCACTCGGCCAACAGTCGAGCGCTGGCCCCTAACAGTCGAGCACTGTCTTTCGTCCGCTCCAGATAGTATACTTTGTTTCTATACTATCCATTATCTCAATGGTTTTGATAGTATTTTGGTAGTATTCAATATTCCGATGCACTTTCACTCAAACGGGGACGACCCCACTTCCTCTGACATGGCTCTCAGGGGTCGTCCCCGTTCGACGGTTCCACTATGGAGGCCGATGATGACCGACGTATCCACCACCTCGACCGAGGAGTACGAGCTACTGACCGCGAAACAGAAGGAGCGACACGGCAACACCGAGACCGCGACGGTGCAAGACGTCCGCGTGAGCCGAGCACAAGTCAGCCTCACGCTCAGCTTCGACTGGACGGCCGACGAGACCCGCCTCGTCTACGATTTGGACGACGCCCGCGACGTGCGCAAACTCGAAGCGCTGACCGACGAACACGGCTTCGAGTTCGCACAGGTCGGCCACCTCGACGGCCTCACGGTGTCCGTCCGGTACACGAGTCAGGGCTGGGTTCCGACCACTCACCTCCCCTACACGGAGAGCGACGGCTCCATCGCCGAGACGTTCCGAACGGAACTCGAACTGTTCGGACGGGAACTCGCGCGAACGCCCGGTTTCCTCCGCCGATTCGTCACGTGGACCAACTCCCTCTCCACGAAACAGGTCATCATCGGCGTCATCATCATCAAAAAACTGCTGGTGGTTGCCGTCCTCGTCGGGCTGGTGCTGTAATTATTTTAGATTGATGCTGATCGAGGTGCTGCTCGCTTCGCTGTATTTCTCGTATGTCACCTCGAACGGGACCTCTACGTCTTTCGTTTCCTTTCCGGGAACCGTCACCGTCGGGTTCATTTCGTGCACCACGTCGTTGAGGTCGGCCGTCACCTTGAGTTCCGCGGACTCCTCGCTGTCCCCGTGATTCTGAATCGTGACGACGACCACGAGGTTGCCGTCGTCGCCTTTCTTCGGTCGAATCTTGAGGCTTTCCAAGTTTCCCGCTCGACTCCTATCACCGTCGTCTTGGTTACCGCCGCGACCGCCGAGAATGGCCGCACAGCCACCGGTAGAGGCGAGAGCAGCAACGAGGCCGAACTGTTGGAGGGCGTCTCGTCTTCGCATACTCCATACAGATTGGAGCGGTTGGAATGAATCTTCTCATTCAGACGCCTTTTGTACACCGGACGTGTATTTTCGGCCGTGCTTACCAAAGACCTGCTCCGGGTGTCCCGCGCCGGGGGAGGCTATCATCCGCGGTTCGCCGGTCGTGAACAGCGACCGCTCGCCGCACGCATCCTCGGCACGTATCAGGTACATGTCGGCGAACCGTACGGTCAGCTTCGGTCCGCGCTTTCGGACCTCGAAATCGACGCGTCCGACTTCAAACTCGTTCGCGGTTTCGCCAAACTCCTGGACCGGGAAGCGACGTTCGAGACGTCGGCCGCCGTGCCTCCCGAACGCGCCCGAAGCGTCGCCTTCGAAGCGGCCGAAGCGGTGAGCGTGGTCACCGAGGAGGAGCGGGATGCCGCGCTCCAACGTGCGGCAGAGCGCCTCGGTTCGACGCCTGACGACGTGGCCGATTCGTTGTACGCCGACCTCGAAGAGCGCCAACTGCTGGTCGCGTTCGACTCCCGCTGGGACCCGGACGAACTCGTCTCCCAGTACAACCTGTCGCTCGCCCAAACCGCGCTGTTCGACGCGACGGAACTTCGGGTGCGAAGTTCGGACCCCCGGGCGCTCGTTTCGGCCGTCAAACGGCTTCGATTGATGTACGAAATCCACGAGACGGACGCCGGACGTGAAGTCGTCGTCACCGGCCCGGACGCGCTCTTTCGCTCGACGCGGCGCTACGGGACGCGGTTCGCCCGACTACTCCGAACCGTCGTCAAAGCCGAGGACTGGCGACTCGCGGCGACCATCGACGACCGCGGAACCGAACGCCAACTGGTGCTCACCGACGACGACCCGATTCGACCGCCGGGGACGGAACCCATCGCGGACGTATCGTTCGACAGTGAGGTGGAACGGGAGTTCGCCACCCGGTTCGAGGCGCTTGATTTGGACTGGGACCTCGTGCGCGAACCCGAACCGCTGGCGGCCGGTGCGCGAGTGATGATTCCCGACTTCGCCTTCGACTACCGGCACGCCGACTTCCGGGTGTTCTTCGAAATCATGGGCTTCTGGACGCCCGAGTACGTCGAAAAGAAGCTCTCACAACTGGACGCCGTGGACGACGTGCAACTGCTCGTCGCGGTGGACGAGAGCCTCGGCGTCGGCGAGGAGATAACCGCCCGCGACCACCGCGCGATTCCGTACTCCGGGTCGATTCGTCTCAAGGACGTCCGCGACGCGCTCCGCCGGTACGAGGACGAACTGGTCGCGGAAAGCGCGGCCGCGCTCCCCGACGAACTCGTCCCGGACGCGGACGCGATTTCGCTGGCCGACCTCGCCACGGCGCACGGGGTGAGCGAGGACGCGTTGGAGGACGCGACGTTTCCGGACCATCGACGCGTCGGGAGAACACTGGTTCGTCCCGCCGTGCTCGCCGACCTCGACGCGGAAATCGAGGACGGGATGGCCTACTCGACGGCGAAATCCGTCCTCGAAGACCGAGGGATCGAAGACGACAGCGCGCTCCTCTCCGAACTCGGCTACGCCGTCGAGTGGGAGGGGTTGAGCGGCGGCGTGATACGCGAGCGTGCGGACCGCGACAGCGACGGAAAATCCAACTGACGCGACGGCGGGTCGAAACGTTCGTCCGTTTCAGAGGTCGCGCTGTCGTCCGCCGGGAACGAGCGACTGCAGTTCGCCGTGGAGGAACAGTCCGACACCGAGCGGTTCGAGTTCGCCCGCGATTTCGTGCGCGGCGATGAGGTATCCCCAGTCGCCCTCCCACTCGATTTCTTGGTCCTCGCCGCGGGCGAATCGACGGGCCTGCTCGCCGTCGAGTTCGATGACGTTCTTCGTCGCGCGCCGACCGAACCGCTGTGCCGCGTTCGTCGTCGGCTTCCAGTGTCGCTGTCGCGTGCGCAGGAACGTCATCCCGAGCGCTTCGATGTGGACGGGCGACTCCAAATCGCCGTCGAGTATCCAGATTTTACCTTTTCCCTTCTCCCAGAAGGAGGCACCCTCGAACGCCTCTGGCGGAATTCCGAACCGGTCGTCCCACCAGTCGAGGACTTCCTCCCTGCTCGCGCGTCCCGACACCTCGCGGTCGTCCTCGGTGGCCGGGAGGCGGTCGAACCGCTGACCGTCGTTCGTCGCCATTTCCGTCCCGTCGTCTCCGTTTTCGCTCATTGGCCCACCTCCAGTTTCGCGCAGAAGAACCCGCCCGTGTCGTTGTGGTGCGGATAGAACCGTTTCGCCTTCCGGATGCTCTCGTCGAACTCGTCGCCGTGCCACTCGGTGAGGCCGGGTTCGGACCGCAGGCCGATGTCGTACTCGACCAGTCGGCAGTCCTCGCGCGCGAGAACGTAATCGAGAACCGCCTCGTTCTCCTCGGGCGCAAACGTGCAGGTGGAGTACACCACGGTTCCGCCTTCCCGCGTGGCCTGCACCGCACGGCGAAGGATGCCCTTCTGGACGCCAGCGACGCCCTCAATGTGGTCCAATCCCCAATCGTCCAGCGCGGTCGGGTTCTTTCGAACCGTCCCCTCACAGGAACACGGCACGTCCACCAGCGCCGCGTCGAACGCGGAGAGGCCGAACGGCTTGAGCGAGAAGTTCCGGGCGTCCTGATTCGTCACCGCGGCACAGGTGACGCCGAGCCGTTCGGTGTTGAACCGGAGCGCCGACAGGCGACCGAGGTTGCTGTCGTTCGCCACGACGAGTCCCGTATCGTCCATCAGCGCGGCGAGTTGCGTCGTCTTGCTTCCCGGCGCGGCACAGGAATCGAGCACGCGCTCGCCCGGTTCCGGGTCGAGGACGAACGCCGGAATCGAGGAGACTTCCTCCTGTCCGTGCGTCCAGCCGTGAAACGAGGGCCACGTGTTGCCGGGCTTCCCCTCGATTTCCAACACGTTCTCGTTCCACTCGCGCGGCGTCCACTCCACGTTTTCCTCGTCGAACGCCCGTGTCGCCTGCTCTCGGGTCGCTTTGATGCGGTTTACTCGTACGACCGAGGGTAGCGGACGCTCACACGCCGCGCGAAACGCCTCGAAATCGTCGAGTATCGGTTCGTAGCGCTCCAGTGGGTCCATTGCTCGGCTATGCGGGCGAGAGGTGTTTGTGGGTTTCGAAGCCGCCGTCGCTCCCGTCCTCGTTTTTAAGGTGAATCCACCCGAATGGACCGGTATGACGAACATCGCCGTGGTCGCGGACGACATCGAACTCGACGCACCGACGCTGGTCGAAGGGCTCCCCGGACTGGGATTGGTCGGCAAAATCGCCACCGACCACCTCATCGAGCAGTTCGACATGACCTACTACGCGGCGGTGGACTGCGAGGGAATCCCTCAAATCGCCGTATACGAGGGTGGCGACCGGGACCTGCTCCCGCCGGTTCGGTTCTACGCCGACGAGGAACGAGATTTAGTCGCGCTGCGGAGCGACGTCCCCATCTCGGCGGACGCCGCGCCCCAGTTCGCGCGATGTGTCACCTCGTGGGTCGATTCGCAGGACGCGACCCCGCTCTACCTGAGCGGCCTTCCACACCAGAAACAGGCCGGTGTCGTCCCCGAACTCTACGGCACCGCAACGGGCGATTTGGGACAACTACTCGACGAGTACGACATCGACTCACCCACGGAAACCGGGGCGGTCAGCGGCCCGACCGGCGCGCTCCTCCACCGGGCTAGCAGGAGCGGCGTCGGCGCAATCGGCCTCATCGTCCAGTCCGACCCGCAGTTTCCCGACCCCGCCGCGGCCAAAGTCCTCCTCGAAGACGGCATCGGCCCCATCGCGGGCACCGACGTGAACACCGACGAACTGGTCGAGAGCGCCGAGGAAATCCGCGAACAGAAAGAGCAGTTCGCCCAGCGGATGCAGGAAACCGAAGAAGCCGAGAGTTCGCAGGCAAAGCCGCTCAGGATGTTCCAATGAACCTTTTACGACGGTCGAGGGGTAGTTCGCCCGCGAAATCGCGGGCGAACTACCTGTCTCCCTGTAAAAGGTTCATCAAAAGCGCTCCTCGCTCGCTTCGCGTTGCTCCGCTCGCTCGTCGGCCCGGAAAATCGGAGATTTTCCGGAGAGAGTGCTAGCAACCAGTGGTTGTGTCGATTGCTGACTTCTGGTGATTGTGTCAACTGCAACAGTCCACATCGAAGCCATCGCCTTTTTCCATTCCAACCGCTTTTCCCCACTCATGAGCGATACGGACGACGTAGATTTGGACCAGTTCTTCCGCGACGTGGACAAGGTGTACAGCGAGTACGACAACGGCTACATGGACGCGGACGCCGCGCTGTCGGTCATCGACGACCATCTCGACGCGCTCCGCGCACAGGTCAAGTAACCGAAGCGAAGAATTATCCTCCCCCGTTACGTGGTCTCCGGCGTATGACCGGCTTTTCGGACAGGGTTGAGCACGTATCGATAAGCGGCATTCGGAAGGTGTTCGAGGCGGCGGGCGAGGACGCTATCAATCTCGGACTCGGGCAACCGGACTTCCCGACACCGGACCACGCTCGGGAGGCGGCGCTCGAAGCCATCGAATCGGGGGCGACGGACGCCTACACGTCGAACAAGGGAATTTCCCAACTTCGTGAGGCCATCAGCGCGAAACACGAACGGGACAACGACCTCGTGGTCCCGCCGGAGAACATCATCGCCACGGCGGGCGGGAGCGAGGCGCTCCACATCGCCCTCGAAGCGCACGTCGGCGCGGGCGAGGAGGTCATCTTCCCCGACCCCGGCTTCGTCGCCTACGACGCCCTGACGCACATCGCTGGCGGGACGCCGAAACCGGTCCCGCTCCGCGAGGACTTGACCCTCGACCCCGCGACGGTCGAGGAGAACATCACCGACGACACCGCGGCCTTCGTCGTCAACAGTCCCGGCAACCCGACCGGCGCGGTGTCGAGCGAGGAGGACATGCGCGAGTTCGCCCGCATCGCGGACGAACACGACGTGCTCTGTATCTCGGACGAGGTGTACGAACACATCGTCTTCGACGGCGAACACTACTCGCCGATGCAGTTCGCCGAGACGGACAACGTGGTCGTGGTCAACGCCTGCTCGAAGACCTACTCGATGACCGGGTGGCGACTCGGCTGGGTCGCCGGAAGCGAGCGCCGAATCGAGCGCATGCTTCGCGTCCACCAGTACGTGCAGGCCTGTGCGAGCGCCCCGGCGCAGTTCGCGGCGTTGGGCGCGCTCACCGGGCCACAGGACCCCGTGGACGAGATGGTCGCCGCCTTCGAGGAGCGCCGCGACGTACTCCTCGACGGGTTGTCCGACATCGGCCTCGAAACGCCGACGCCACAGGGTGCGTTCTACGCCATGCCGAAAGTCCCCGAGGGATTCGTGGACGAGGTGCTCGACCGCGGCGCGGTCATCGTCCCCGGCGAAGCCTTCGGCGAGCACGGCAAGGGCTACGCTCGCATCTCCTACGCGACGAACGTCGAGGAACTCGAAGCCGCGCTCGAAATCATGGGCGAGGCGGCGGACGCGGTTCGCTGAATTTTTCCTATTTCTCCCGGCCTGAGACTTTATCATCGCGGGCGTTGTGAATCGATTCGATGCCCATCTCACGCCGCGGTCCCGGCGTGGTCCCCGCAGCACGTGCAGTCGCATCGCAGGTGCATCCGGTGTTCATGCTCCCACCCGTCGCAGCCTCGTGGTTCGGAAGCATGCTGGCCGGACACTTCTCGCTGGTGACGGGACTCCTCCACATGACCGCCATCTTTGCCGCCGTCTACACGGCCCACGTCAAGGACGGCTACGTGGATTTCTACCGCCGTGGCGAGGACGACGACCATCCGATCACCGAGCGCGGCTGTAAACTCCTGCTCGCCGCGGCGGGTGCACTGTTCGCGGCGTGTCTCGCGGGGCTCTGGCTCACCGTCGGCATCGGCGCGGTCCTCATCACGCTCCCGACGTGGTTCATCGGCTACCTCCACGCGCCGCAACTCGACACGAACCCCGTCACGACGACGACGGGCTATCCGCTCGGTATCGCACTCTCCATCCTCGGCGGCTACTACGTTCAGACAGGGACGCTCTCGTCCGTCGCGCTGGCGTTCGCGTTCGTCTTCCTCGTCCTCCTCTCGGGCGTGAAGGTCATCGACGACGCGCAGGATTACGAGTACGACCGCTCCATCTCGAAGCGAACCGTCGCGGTCGTCCTCGGCAGAAATCGCGCCCGGACCGCGGCCTACGGACTCATCCTGTTCGCGCTCCTCTGCGTGCTCGGATTTTCGGTGGCGCGGGTGTTTCCGCCGAGTTCCGCCCTCGCGGTGCTGGCCTTCGGCGTCGTGGCCGGTATCGCGTACCGGAGCGGACCGGAACTCGCCACGATGTTGCTCATTCGAGGGTCCTACGTCTTCCTCGCGCTGTTGCTAACGGCGGTGTGGTTTCGACCGCTCTCGTGAGCCAACGGTCGAACCGCGAGACTGGGTTCGCTTTCCTCGTCGATGAGTGCCGTGCTCGACGAATCGTCCCACGACCGCGTTCGATCGTTCCGAATTGGACAGTCCGATAGCAGTGCTCTATATCCCCGTTCGGCTCCTCCGTCTAGATGGGTGGGATAGAATGGCATCGACACACCAGAGCAACGTTGAGACGGTACGGACGGTGTACGAGGGATTTAACGAGGGCGACCTCGAATCGGTTCTGGCCACGATGGCCGAGAACGTCGAATGGGTCGAACCAGTGGGGTTCGTCTTCGCCGGGACCTACCACGGACCCGATGCAGTGCGGGCGAACGTCTTCGTTCCGGCCATGGAACGATTCGAGACGTTTCGGGTCGAACCGGACCGGTTCATCGACGGCGGTGATACGGTCGTCGCCGTGGGGACGTTCCATGCGACGACTGAAGACGGCGAGCGGATAGAGAGTCCGTTCGCACACGTCAACGAGCTACACGACGGCCACATCACCCGGTTTGTGAACTATACGGACACCGCCCTGTGGCGGTAGGCGGTCGGCGTGTAACTCCACAAATCGGCACACTACCGGGCGAACGAGGGTTGCGCGCGATGGGCCCGATACCGCAACCCACCTGCGTTTCGTTACCACTTCGACCAGCCAAGCCAATCGTATCGACGGGGGCCACTACGGACCGCTCGCTTCTCGAACGTCCGCATCGACACCGCGCAATCGAATCGGACACCTGACTGAAGTAACGCTTACGCCCCCGCTCCCCGTTTTGTAATCGTACCCGTGACCGACCGACCAGTAACTGAAGACAAAGCCTACGCCTATATCACCCGCAGCGGTGCTCAGTTCCGCCAACTGCTCGTGTTCGAACACGCAAACAAGGACGCGGGCGTGCAGGTACCGAAAGGAACCATCGAGGACGGGGAGGACCCCCGCGAAGCCGTCGTCCGAGAGGTGCGAGAGGAGAGCGGATTGACCGAGTTCGCCTCCATCCGACCGCTTTCGACCGACGTCTGGGACCACCACGAGAAGCCGAAAGCGTATCGTCGCCACTTCTTCCACCTCGTCGTGG
>NZ_MEIH01000283.1:0-25525 GCF_001723155.1 Haladaptatus sp. W1 | reverse complement strand
CGAGCGCTTCGAACGCCGTCGCGGTCGGCTTGTACCCGCCCTTCGGGCCGGGGACACCCTCCACGAGCTGGAGCGCTTTGAGGCTCTGCATCTGGTTTCGAATCGTACCGGGGTTGCGGTCAACCTCTTCGGCGATGTCCTCGCCCTTGACTGCATCCTCGGTTTCGCGGTGCAAGTTTACCAATGCCGTCAGTATCGTCTCCTGACTAGGCGTCAACTCAATACTAGACATTACTCGAATCTTGGTAATTGATTTCCTTAAATCCGCCGAATATGGTGGGAGAATCGCGGTACCTTACCCGTCAGAACTCCGCTCTTAAATAGAGTTCCATCCGGTCGAAAGGGAGCTTTTGAAACCCCCCCGACCCGTCCGTTCAATCATGACGAAACCCGTCCAGATAATCGGGGCACCGGTCGACTACGGCGCGAACCGACGTGGTGTGGACATGGGACCATCCGCGATTCGCTACGCGGGGTTGGCCGAGGAACTCGCCAATGCCGGTGTGACCGCCATCGACTCCGGCGACCTGACCGTTCCGCGAGCCGAAGAACGCGACCCGGAAACCGAGGAGCCGAGGGAGGGCAAAGCCAAGTTCCTCCGCGAGACGGCGGACGTGTGTTCCCGCCTCGCCGACGAGGTGGCGGACGCAATCGACGATGACGCCTTCCCGCTCGTCCTCGGCGGCGACCACTCCATCGCCATGGGAACGCTCGGCGGTGCGGCCCGCGACGCCGAAATCGGTGCCATCTGGTTCGACGCGCACAGCGACTTCAACACCCCGAAGACCTCCCCGAGCGGGAACGTCCACGGCATGCCGCTCGCGGGCGCGCTCGGTATCGACGACTTCGCGGATACCGACTGGGCGAACGCCCCCGGCTTGCGCGCCGAGAACGTCGTCCTCGTCGGCCTCCGGAGCGTGGACGACACCGAAGTCGACGCCATCCACGAGAGCGGCGTCACCACCTACACCATGTCCGACATCGACGAACACGGCATCACCGAAATCGTCGAGGAGGCCCTCGACATCGCCACTGACGGCGTGGACGGCATCCACGTCAGTTTCGACATGGACTGGCTCGACCCCAAGGAAGCGCCCGGTGTCGGGACGCCGGTCCGCGGCGGCGTCAGCTACCGAGAAGCCCACTCGGCCCTCGAAACTGTGGCGACGCGCAACGAGGCGGACGGCATCCTCCGGTCGCTCGAATTCGTGGAAGTGAACCCGATTCTGGACGAACACAACGAGACCGCCACGCTCGCCACCGAACTCGCCGCGAGCGCGCTGGGGAAGCGTATCCTATAGCACCTTTTGCCGCGAGAGCGCGGCAGAGCCGCGCTCTCTGGCAAAATCTGCACCAAAAGCCTCCTCTTTCATTTCGATGGCAGACGCGCCGCGCGTCTGCCATCTCCATTCAGTCGTCGGCCCGGAAAATCTCCGATTTTCCGGCGAGAATGCTAGCGACGAGCGGTTGTGTCGATTTCGTAGCTTCGGTGATTCCTCAAATTCCGATTTCGGCGGCCGCGACAATTCCGCTGATTCGATGGTCGTGGTGATGAACGCCCCTCCGATGAAAGAGGGGAGAACGCTTGAGAGAGGGAGAACGCCCGAAAAATCAGGGAGTCGCTACTCGTCCGCGACCGGTTCCGGTTCCTCGCCCGTCTCGGCGTCGTCCGGGACCGCTTCCGCGGCTTCGGCGGGAATCACGTCCACGCTCGCCACGCGGTCGTCCTCATCTACGTCCATCACGGTGACGCCCATGGTGTTCCGGCCGACTTCCGAGATGTCTTCCGCCCGGATGCGCATTATCTGGCCGCGCTCGCTCATCAGGACGAGGTGGTCGTCCTCGATGACGGTCTTTATCTCGGTGACGTGGCCGTTCCGGTCGCCCGTCTTGATGTCGATGAGTCCCTTCCCGTTGCGGGACTGGGAACGGTACTCGGTGAGTTTCGTCCGCTTTCCGTACCCGCGCCGGGTGACGGTGAGGAGGTCGTCAACGTCGCCGTTCGCGGCGACCATGCCGACGACTTCATCGTCGTCGTCCAGTCGAATACCGTGAACGCCGCGGGCGCTTCGGCCCATCTCGCGGGCCTCCGTCTCGTCGAAACGGATCGTCATCCCGTTCTTGGTGGAGACGAGCAGGTCCTTCGTGCCGTCCGTCACCTTCACGTCCACGAGTTTGTCGCCGTCTTCGAGTCGCGCGGCAATGATGCCGGTCGAGAGGATGTTCTCGAACTCCTTCGCGGCGGTCCGCTTGACGTATCCCTGCTGGGTGACCATGCTCAGCGACTCGTCCTCCTCGAACTCGTCCGTCGTGATGACGGCGGTGATGTCCTCACCCTTGTCCAAATCGAGGATGTTGACGGCCGACTTGCCGCGCGCCGTGCGCGACATCTCGGGTATCTCATAGGTCTTCAGGCGATAGACCTGTCCGTGGTTCGTGAAGCAAAGCAGGTAGTCGTGCGTGTTCGCGCGGAACACCTTCGAAACCGTGTCGTCCTCTTTCACGTCCGCGCCGATGATACCCTTGCCGCCGCGCCCCTGCGCGTCGAACTGTTCGATGGGCATGCGCTTGACGTAATCCTGCTCGGTGACGACGACGAACACGTCCTCCTCGGCGATGAGGTCCTCGCGGGTGACTTCCGAGGTGTCCTCCACGATTTTCGTCCGCCGCTCGTCGGCGTACTTCTCCTTCATCTCCAGCAGTTCCTCCTTGATGACGCCCAGCAGTTCCGACTCGTCGCCGAGGATGGTTTCGAGGCGCTCGATGCGCGCCGTCACGTCCTCGTATTCGGCCTCGATTTCCTCGGATTCGAGCGATGTGAGGCTCCCGAGTTGCATCCGAACGATGTGTTCGGCCTGCTTTTCGGAGAAGTCGAAAGTCCCTTGGAGTCCCGACCGAGCACCGTCGCGGTCGTCGGCGTTGCGGATGAGTTCGACCACGTCGTCGATGTTGTCGAGCGCGCGCAATCGGCCTTCGAGAATGTGCGCCCGTTCTTCCGCCTCGTCGAGTTCGAACTCGCTTCGTCGCCGAACGACATCGCGGCGGTGGTCCAAGTAGTGCTGAAGCAGTTCCTTCAGCGTCAGGACTTTCGGCTGGCCATCGACCAGCGCCAGCGAGATGATGCTGAACGTGCGTTCGAGGCGGTGGTTCAGCAGTTGGTTCTCGACGACCTCCGGAATCGCGTTCTGCTTGAGTTCGACCACGACGCGGATGCCGTCGCGGTCGGACTCGTCGCGCAGGTCGCGGATTCCCTCGATGGTGCCGTCGTTGACGTGGTCGGCGATTCGTTGGATGAGTCGCGCCTTGTTCGTCTGGAACGGCAGTTCCGTGATGACGATTCGGTCGTCCTGTACCTCGTACTCGGCGCGGACGCGGAGGCGTCCTCGGCCGGTTTTGTACGCCTGGTGGATGGCGTTTCGTCCGACGATGTTCGCGCCGGTCGGGAAGTCCGGTCCCTTGACGTACTCCATCAGGTCCTCGACCGTCGCGTCCGGGTTATCGATGAGTTCGACCGTCGCGTCGATGACCTCGCCCAGGTTGTGCGGCGGGATGTTCGTGGACATCCCGACCGCGATACCGGACGACCCGTTGATGAGGAGGTTCGGCACCGCTGACGGGAGGACTTCCGGTTCCTCCAATCGCCCGTCGTAGTTGGGCTTGAAGTCCACCGTGTCCATCTCGATGTCGGCGAGCATCTCCTCGGACAGCGAGTCCATCCGCGCCTCGGTGTATCGCATCGCCGCTGGCGGGTCGCCGTCCACGCTGCCGAAGTTCCCCTGCCCGTCGATGAGGGGGTACCGCATGGAGAACGTCTGTGCCATCCGGGCGAGCGCGTCGTAAATCGACTGGTCGCCGTGCGGGTGGAAGTCGCCCATGGTGTCCCCGACGATGTTCGAGGACTTGCGGTGACTCGCGTTGCTCGTCACGCCAGACCGGTGCATCGCGTAGAGGATGCGCTTGTGCACGGGCTTCAACCCGTCACGCACGTCGGGGAGGGCGCGACCCGCGATGACGGACATCGCGTAGTCGATGTAGCTCTGTTCCATCTCGTCCTCGACGCGGACGCTCTTCACCTTCTCCGCGACCTCGTCGGGGAGGTCTGATGTGTCTGAACTCATATATCGACCCACTCCGCTTCGGTGGCGTGGTCCTGAATGAACTGTTTGCGCGGCCCGACGGCGTCACCCATCAGCACCGAGAACATCTTGTCCGCCGCCGCGGCGTCCTCGATGGTTATCTGCTTGAGGATGCGGTTTTCGGGGTTCATCGTCGTCTCCCACAGTTGCTCGGGATTCATCTCGCCCAGCCCCTTGAACCGCTGGACTTGCGAGGGGTTGCCGTCGCACTTCTCCTCGATGATTTCGTCGCGTTCCTCCTCGGTCATCGCGTCGTACGTCTTGCCGCGGTAGCGGACGCGGTACAGCGGCGGTTGGGCGGCGTACACGTAGCCCGCCTCCAACAGCGGCCGCATGTACCGGTAGAGGAGCGTCAGATAGAGCGTTCGGATGTGCGCTCCGTCCACGTCCGCGTCCGTCATGATGATGATTTTGTGATAGCGCGCGTCGTCGATGTCGAACTCCTCTCCGACGCCGGTGCCGATGGCGGTGATGAAGTTTCGAATCTTCTCGTTCTCCAGCACGCGGTCGAGACGGTGTTTCTCGACGTTCAGCACTTTGCCGAACAGCGGCAGGATGGCCTGGAACTCGCGGTCGCGGGCCTGCTTCGCGGACCCACCCGCCGAGTCGCCCTCGACCACGAACAGTTCGGACTTCGTGGGGTCGCGCGACTGGCAGTCGGCGAGTTTGCCCGGGAGCGCGCTCGATTCGAGCGCGCTCTTCCGGCGCGTGAGTTCCTCCGCCTTCTTCGCGGCTTTCCGGGCCTTCGCGGCCTCGACTGCCTTGCTGATGATGGCCTGTGCGGTGTCCGGATGTTCCTCGAAGTAGACCGACAGTCCCTCGTGGACCGCGCTTTCGACGATACCGCGGACCTCGCTGTTGCCGAGTTTCGTCTTCGTCTGTCCCTCAAACTGCGGGTCGGGGTGTTTCACCGAGATGACCGCCGTCAACCCCTCGCGGATGTCCTCGCCCCGGAGGTTCTCGTCGAGGTCGCCCAGCATGTCGTTGTCGTTCGCGTAGTCGTTAACGACGCGCGTGAGGGCGGTTTTGAACCCGGTCAGGTGGGAACCACCTTCGCGGGTGTTGATGTTGTTGGCAAAGGCGTGAATCGAGCCCTGAAGTTCGTCTGTGGCCTGCATCGCCACCTCGACTTGGATGTTATCGTCCTCGTCCTCGAAGTAGATAACCTCGTTGTGGAGGGCGGTTTTCGTCTCGTTCAGGTACTCGACGAACTCGCGGATGCCGCCGCTGTAGTGGAACGTATCGCCTTTCTCCTCGTCGCGCTCGTCGGCGAGCGTGATTGCGACGCCGGAGTTGAGGAATGCGAGTTCGCGGAGTCGGTTTTCGAGCGTGGAATAGGTGAAATCCGTCGTCTCGAAGATTTCCGTATCGGGCCAGAATCGCTGGTACGTTCCCGTTTCCTCGTCGTCGCGCATGTCGCGGACGCGCTCCATTTCGCCGGCCGGGTCGCCGCGCTCGAACGTCTGTTTCCAGACGCCGCCGTCGCGTTTCACTTCGACTTCGAACTCCTCCGAGAGGGCGTTCACCACGGAGATGCCGACGCCGTGGAGGCCGCCGGAGACCTGGTAGGATTTGTTGTCGAACTTCCCGCCGGCGTGGAGGACGGTCAAAATGACCTCCAACGCGGGCATGTCGTACTCCTCGTGGCGGTCCACGGGAATCCCGCGTCCGTCGTCCGCGATGCTGACGGAGTTGTCTTCGTGAATCGTTACGTCGATGCTGTCACAGTACCCGGCCAACGCCTCGTCGATGGAGTTGTCCACCACTTCGTAGACGAGGTGATGTAACCCACGAGAGTCGGTAGAACCGATGTACATTGCCGGGCGCTTTCGAACGGCTTCGAGCCCTTCGAGGACCTGAATCTGCCCGGCGCTATACTCATTTCCGTCGCTCATAAATTCTGATTTTTAGTAGGCAGGCACCACTGATAAAGCTCACGCACGCGCGCGCGGTGCGAATTAAAATTATCCACCACTTCCCTTTTCATGTCCCCTCGTCAGGAGAGAGAAAGACCGAACCGCCACGTCGATTCCGAGTCGTTTCGCCGAAACGCGCGAGCGAACTCGTACGTCCCGGCGGGGAAACAGGACGCGTTCTCCGGGTGGTTCCACAGTCGATACGGTTCCCGCCGCGTTTCGCCTCCCGAGAGCGTTATCGACCGTTCCGTGTCCGGCATTCCCCTCGCAAGCGTCCGCGCGTCGGGCTGCCAACAGCCGTCGGTCCGGTTCCACTGTTCCCCCTCGCCGACCAGCAACAGGCGAGCGTCGCCGTTTGATTTCGACCCCGTGACGACGTTCAACCCACGCGGGAGCGTGTACGAGAGCGTGACCGACGCCGACGTTCGATTGCGCAGCGAGAACACTACTTCCGCGGTGTGGTCGGCGGTGATTTCCGACTTCGAGAGGTCGATTGCGACGGAGACGTCGCCCGCTTCGAGCGTTCCCGCGTCCGCGACCGTGACCGTCCGGTTCGCGCCGCCCCTCGACCCGGGTTCGGTCGTCGTTCTCGTTTCGTCCGTCGTGCGCGTTCCGGTCGCGGTTCGCGTTTCGGCGGTCGTCCCCGTCGATTCGGTCGAGGACGAGTCGGTATCGGACGCCCCACCGAGACACCCCGCGAGCGTGCTCACGCCGGACAATCCCGCGGCGAGGAATCGTCGTCGGTTCATGTTTCGACCATCGTGTTCGGGAAGGAAAGCGACACCGATGACTCAAACGACGATTTGAGATACTTCGAAGAAAACCAATCGACGCACGGCGGTTCGAGCGGGGAAAATCTCGGTGTCGAAATCGGCAAAAGGGGAATTCAGAATGGAAACGGCGCGTCGGCTTCACTTTCACTTTCACTCCACCCCATCGGCGCAGTTTTAACGTCCCCGACGATAAATACGCCCGAAGAATGCCTTCGATGCAGTCTACGCTCGGCGACGAGGGGATCGCCGAAGAGTTGGCCGAAAGCCAGCGACAGATCTCCATCGCCGAGTTCTTTGAGAAGAACAAGCATATGCTCGGCTTCGACAGCGGTGCCCGGGGGTTGGTCACCGCCGTCAAGGAGGCGGTCGACAACGCCCTCGACGCCTCCGAGGAAGCCCGATTGAAGCCGTTCGTCCGCGTGAAAATCGAGGAAGTCGGCGACTACTATCGACTCATCGTCGAGGATGAGGGACCGGGGATTACCCGCGAGCAGAT
Source organism: Haladaptatus sp. W1 (assembly GCF_001723155.1). NCBI lineage: Archaea > Methanobacteriati > Methanobacteriota > Halobacteria > Halobacteriales > Haladaptataceae > Haladaptatus > Haladaptatus sp. W1. The sequence continues at coordinate 18,204 of NZ_MEIH01000283.1, read as the reverse complement.
TCCGAAAGTGTTCGGGAAACTGCTCTACGGGTCGCGGTTCCACAAGCGCGAGCAGTCGCGCGGGCAGCAGGGTATCGGCATCTCCGCCGCCGTCCTCTACTCACAGCTGACGAGCGGGAAGCCCGCCAAAATCACGAGCAAGCCGAAGGGAAGCGACCGACAGCGCTACTTCGAGCTCATCATCGACACCGACGAGAACGAGCCCGAGATTCAGTCCGAATCCGACACGCCGCCGGTCGGCAGGGAACTCGTCGGCACCCACGGCACGCGCATCGAACTCGAAATGGAGGCGAATATGCGCGCCCGCCAGCAGCTCATCCGGTACATCAAACACACCGCCGTCGTCAACCCGCACGCGAAGATCGTCTTCGAGGAACCGGGGATGGAAGACGGTGAGGAGATGGTGTTCGAACGCGCCGACGGCGCGAGCCTCCCCGCCGAAACCGAGGAGATTCGCCCGCATCCACACGGCGTCGAACTCGGGACGCTCCTGAAGATGCTCGGGAGCACCGACTCGCACAGTATCTCCGGGTTCCTGCAGGAGGAGTTCACCCGCGTCGGAAAGAAGACGTCCGAGAACGTCATCGAGAACTTCCGCGACCGGCACTACGGCCGGGAGGCCGCGTGGCGAGCGCCCCAAGCGCACGAGGAGGTTGACATCGAGTCGGCCGTCGAGGAAGCGGTGGCGAACAAGGGTGCCGAAGCGACCGACGCCTTCGCGGCCGCGGTTGCGGAGAAGGCCGCCGAGAGCGACCGAATCTCGCACCACCAATTGCGGGCGATTATCGCCGTCGCCGCCGACGAAATCGAAGCGGAGTTCGGAACCTCGTTCGGCGCGACGGTGCAGGAAAACGCCCTCGATTCGGCGTGGGCCGCGATCACCGACGACCGCGTGACGGACCTGTACGAACTCGTGGACGACGCGACGAGCGTCCGGAAGGACGACGAGACGGTTCGCGCCCTCGCGGAACGAATCGCCGCGAAGTTCGAGAATGAGGACGGCCACGACCGCGCGACGGAAAAACGGCTCGAAGAATACGTCGGTCGAGCGGCCGACATGACCGAGGAGCGCGAGGACGCGACCATCGGAGAGACGGCCCGCGAGAACGTCATCGAGGCCATCTGGGATTCGATGGTGACGGTTCCCGACGACGTGCCGAAGGTCCGCGAAGTGGGGGACAGCCGCGATATTGCGAGCGAACTCCTCGACGCGATGAAGGAGACGGACATCATCTCGCCGCCGACCAACTGCTTGTCTCCCATCACCGCCGACCTCGTGGAGGCCGGACTCCGAAAGGAGTACGAGGCGGACTTCTACGCGGCCGCGACCCGCGACGCCGACGTTCACGGCGGCGACCCGTTCATCGTGGAGGCCGGAATCGCCTACGGCGGCGACCTACAGGCCGAAGGGTCCGCCGAACTGCTCCGCTTTGCGAACCGCGTGCCCCTGGTCTACCAGCGCGGCGCCTGCGCGACGACGGACGTGGTGAAATCCATCGGCTGGCGCAACTACAACCTCGACCAACCCGGCGGCCGCGGCGTCCCGAACGGCCCGGTCGTCATCATGGTTCACGTGGCGTCCACGAACGTCCCGTTCACGAGCGAGTCGAAGGACGCCATCGCCAACGTCCCCGAAATCGAGGACGAAATCGAACTGGCGATTCGTGAGGCGGCCCGCGAACTCAAATCCTACCTCAACAAGCGCCAGTCGCTCAAGAAGCGCCAGAAGAAACAGAACGTCATCGCCACGATCTTGCCCGAAATGGCCGAGAAGCTCTCGGCCGTGACCGGCCGCGAGGACCTCGAAATCGGCGACTCGCTGGCGCGCATCATGAACAACGTGCTGGTCGAGCGCGAGGTCGAGGAAGACACCGTGAAACTCGTCGTGGAGAACCACGGTTCGACGAACGAATCGCCGAAACTGACGGACATCGTGGCGACCAAGCCCGAAAACCTGTCCGACGGTGCGAGCGCCGTCGAGATGGACGGCGAGTGGTTCGTGACGTGGGAACCCACCGTCGAGAGCGGTGAGGAATCCGTTCTCGAATATCACGTCACCGAAGACGTATCGTTCGACGCCGTGACCGTCGAAGGAATCGAAGACGAACGACTGACCAACAACACATGAGCGCAGACAACGACAACGCAGACGCCCAAGCGAAACTCATCGACCTCGCCGCGGAGTTCTACGACCAGTTCGCGGGCGGGCAGATCCCCGAGATGTCCATCCCGACCCGGACGAAGAGCAACATCGAGTACGACGAGGACTTGAACGTGTGGGTGTACGGCGACCGGAAGAGCACCCGGAGCGCGAACAGCGTCCGCGGGGCCAGAAAGCTACTGAAAGCGGTGTACACCATCGACTTCCTCACGAATCAGTTGGAGGAAGACCGCTCTTCTACCCTTCGTGAGTTGTACTACCTCTCGGAGTCGTGGGACGCCGACGAAGCGCAGTTTTCCACCCAAGACGAGTCGAATCAGCTCATCGAGGACTTGGAAATCGTCTCGGAGGTCACCCGCGAGGACTTCCACATGCGACCGGAGGAGTCCGGCGCGAAGGTGATGGGTCCGCTGCTCCTTCGAGAGCAGACCAACCGGGGCGACCGGGAGATTCACTGCCAGGACGACGTGGGACAGGGCGGGTACCAGATTCCGAACAATCCGGACACCATCGAGTTTCTCGACAACGACGCGGATTTCGTCCTCTGTGTCGAGACGGGTGGCATGCGCGACCGACTCGTCGAAAACGGGTTCGACGAGGAGTACAACACCATCATCGTCCACCTCGGCGGCCAACCCGCGCGGGCGACCCGCCGCCTGACGAAGCGACTGCACGAGGAACTCGATCTGCCGGTCACGGTCTTTACCGACGGTGACCCGTGGTCTTACCGCATCTACGGGTCCGTCGCCTACGGGTCCATCAAGAGCGCGCACCTGAGCGATTACCTCGCCACGCCCGAGGCGAAGTTCATCGGCATCCAACCGAAGGACATCGTGGAGTACGACCTCCCGACCGACCCGCTGAGCGATTCCGACAAGAACGCGCTCGAAAGCGAACTCGAAGACCCGCGCTACCAGACCGACTACTGGGAAGAGCAGATAGAACTCCAACTCGACATCGAGAAGAAGTCCGAACAGCAGGCGCTCGCCTCCCACGGACTCGACTTCGTGACCAACACCTACCTCCCCGAGCGGCTCTCGGATATGGGTATTATCTGAACCGACGGTCGCTTTTTCCGAATCCGTCCCGTCGAGAGAATTCTTTCGCGTGACGAGTAGATAGTCTCATCAATGATCGGTTCGTACGAAACACGCATGCCGAATGGGCTGAACCTGAAACTGACCGGCGTCGGCGCGATGATTCTGCGGGGTTGTCTGGGTGCTGACGACGTACTCGGTGCGCGTCTCGAACCCGTTTCTGGCACGACTCGCGGGCGTGGTCGGCGTCGGCCTCGCCGCGCTTGCAGTCGTCGATGCGCTGGACGGCGGCCTGTCGGACTGACCCCGCTCAGACGAATTCGGTTTCGGCGGTCCCGGTAGCGTCGGGTTCGACTCCGGCACCCCCGGATTCGAAGTCCCCGCGAGCGCACGACCGACAGTAGTGGTTGTCGCCCTCGTTGACCGTCCGCACCGGGATTCCGGCGACGTACGTGCGCTCGTGGTAGGTTCGCTTTACCCCGTTTCCGACCGGTTCGGCACAGACGGAACAGGGCGTGGCCGGTTCGAAGACCGTCTTTTCGTCCGTCGAACGGACGCGACCGAACGTCGTGGGAGATTTAAAACCGGGGACGTGCTTGGGGGCGAGCAAGAGTAAAAACAACCCGAGCAGGAGCGAGGCGGTCCCGAAGACCAATCCCGCACCGGCCCAGTTGGTCAAGAGGAGGAACGACCCGAACAGGACGCCGAACACGCCGAAAAAGGAACTCACGAGGAACCCGAGGGCGCTTTTCGCCGACCAGCCGGTCGAAACACCCTCGTTTTCGAAGTACTCCTCCGAGCCGTCCGCGCGGAGTTCGATTCTATCCGCGCCCGGCGAGTAACAGTACCACGCATAGAGCAGGTTGCCGACGCCGCTGGTGGACATGAGCAGGAGGATGTGGAGGGGAATCGACCCGAACCCGCGGTTCACCATCACCACGCGCTCGCCGTAATCGTGTTTCACGTCCCACCCTTCGACCGTGAGGTCTTCCACCCGGCGGCGAAATCCGAGGTCCTGCGGATGGCGGGTGCCCGCACCGCGTGTGTAGCGGCGACCGTCACCCGCCGCTCCGACCGCACTCCCGCATTGCGAACAGAACGAATCGCCGGGGGAGAGCGCCGAACCGCACTGCGAACAGAAGTTGGAGGTTCCGTGGGGACGCATGGAGGAACCATCTCGGCCGCGGGGCAAGAAGATTGTGTTGAAGTGAACGGTTCGAATCGATGAACGAATCTCGGTTCCGATTTTCAGTCTTCGTCCAGCGCGACCGCGATACCCCTTTTCTCGACGTCCTCCGCGAACGCAGCCGAATCGGTTTCGAGCGCGGCGAACGTGTCGTAATGAATCGGCACCACGAGGGCCGGGTCGAGGTCGGCGGCCAACGCGGCCGCCTCGCGCCGGTCCATGGTGAAACTGCCGCCGATGGGCGGGAGGAAGACGTCCACGTCGAGCGCCCGGTGGCCCGAGAGCGCGTCGGTGTCGCCCGGCCAGAAGACGGTCGTCCCATCGAGCGAGAGCAGGTAGCCGATGCCGAATCCCTTCGGGTGGAACGGCTCGCCGTCGTCCCCGGTGTGCGGGCCGTTTTCCTCGTTGTACGCCGGAATCGACCACGCGTCACAGTCGCCGACCGTCAGGTGGTCTTCCTCGCCGATTCGCACTACCTCGTAGGGTAGTTCTGACGGCGGCGTCACGTCCCGCCCGATAGCACCTGCGTCCACGCCCTCGTAGACGACGACCGTGGCGTCCTCGCCCGCGACGCGCTCGATACCGTCCGAATCGTAGTGGTGGTCGTGGGTGACGAACACCGCGTCGCCGTCCGCCGCGCTGTAGTCCACCGGGTCGGGGTGGGCCGCGTCGGGGCTGTCCGGTTCCCACTCGCCCGTCAGCACGCCGTACCGCCCGGGGTCGATGTACGCGACGAAGCCGTCAGCCGTTTCGAGGCGCACGGTCGCGTAGCCGAACCATTCCACCGTCACGTCGTCGTGTCGAACCGTCATGCGTTTCGATAGGGCGGGTTTCGAAGAAAAGCGTTCGGATGGCGGCCGAATCGGACGACGACGTACCGGAGCCAGAGTCCGACCGCGACCGCCGACCCGCTCGCCTACTGCATCTCCGCGAGGCGTTCGATTCGTTCCAGCGAATCCGCGCTCTCCGGCGTCTTGTCGTCGCGCACGCCGAGGAATCGCGGGAAGCGGAGGGCGAAGCCGGACGAGTAGGTCGGCGACGCCTGTATCTCCTCGTAGCCCACCTCGAAAACGACGTCCGGCGATATTTCGACCGTCTGACCGTCTTGCGTGGCGATGTGGGGTTCGAGCCGTTCGGTCAGTTCGGCCAACTCCTCGTCCGTGATGCCCGTCGCCACCTTGCCGAGGGTTTCGAAGTCGCCGTCCTCGGTCCGTGCAGAGAGCAGGAAGGTCCCGAGGAAACTCGCCCGGCGGCCCTCGCCCCACTCCGCGCCCGTCACCACGAGGTCAACCGTCTCCACGTCGGGTTTCCGCTTCCGCCAGTTCTTCCCGCGGCGGCCCGGCGAGTAGGTCGAGTCGGGGTTCTTGAGCATGATTCCCTCGTGGCCCGCGTCGAGCGCATTGGCCTCGATGTCGGCGATGTCGTCCTCGTCGCTCGTGACGGTCAGCGCGGACACGCCCCCGGACAGAATCTCCTGCAGTCGGTCGTGGCGCTCGACGAGCGGCGCGGTGAGCAGGTCCTCGCCGTCGGCGTGCAGGCAGTCGAACGCTCGGAGTTCGACAGCGACTTCCTCTCGGGCGCGGGCCACGTCGTGCTTGCGGCGGAACCGACGGAGCACCTCCTGAAACGGGAGGGGTTCGCCGTCGTCCATCGCCACGACTTCGCCGTCCACGATGGCCGGTGCGGCGAGGTTCTCCTCGGCGTACTCGACGACTTCCGGTAGCGGGTCCGTCACGTCCTCCATGTTCCGCGAGAAGATTCGAACCGTCTCGCCGTCGTAGTGCAGTTGCACCCGCGCGCCGTCGAACTTCCACTCGACGCCCGCCTCCTCCCAGTCCTCCAGCGCGTCCGTGACGGTGCCCGCTTGCGCCAACATCGCCTGCACCGGCCTGCCGACTTCCAGTTGCAGGTCGTCCAATCCGTCTTCGCCCTCCGATTCGGCGACGCGGGCGACCCGTCCGTAGTCGTTCGACACCTGCAAGGCCCGCTGGACCGACTCGACCGGCACGTCGAACGCCGCTGCGATGGCGTCTCGAACCGTTCCCTCGCCGACGCCGATTCGCATCTCCGAGAGGACGAGGCGGGCCAGATACCGCGCTTCGAGCGATTCCGTGCGGTTGAACAGCCCGAACAGGATGTCTATCTTCGTGTCCTGACTGCCCGACCCCTCGGTCGTGGCGAGCGCGTCGAGTTCCGTCGCAACCTCCGCGACGGTCAGTTCGTCCCGCCCGCCGCCGAAAGCGGCGAGACCCTGTTGCCCGCCGAACTCGTAACTCGCCGCGACCGCGCCGATATCGCCCATCTCGGCGAGGCGGTCCTCCACGTCGTCCCCCGAGACGTTCTGCCCCGCGGCGCGGGCGATGGCGGTGTAACACAGGTTCGGCCCGATGTCGAGCGTCGTGGAATCCCACGCCGGGAACACCCGTCCCTGCACGAATCGGGCCAACACTTCGAGGTCGTCGTTCGCCGACGAGAGGAGGTCGGTGACGGCATCGGTGATGTCGCTATCGGCACTCAATTCCTCTATCTCTGCGGCCGTGTCGGCGAACTCCCCGAACTCCATTATCGGCCGTTGCCGTCGGTCGGAGTTAAGCCTACGGCTTTCGATTTCGAGGGAGTTCGTGACTCAAACGCTCGTTTTACCGTTCCGATAGTTTATGGCTGAACACTTCGAGGTGGTATGCATGCGACGCCGCGAACTGCTCGTCTCGACCGGGGTTGCCGTGAGCGCTGGTTGTATCGGGGGCCTCGTGGGCGGACGATGGTCCGAGGGACACGTTCACGATGTGGATTTCTCCGTCCAGAAATCTACCTCGGATACCGAGGTAGACGCACCGCCGACCGTCGAATTTCGGCCCGAATCGAATCGGGTCGTCGTCACGGGAACGCTTTGGGTCGGTTCTAGCTCGTGTAACGAGGCGAAGCTAGACGATGTTTCGTACCACGAACGGGACGGGAGGCTCGACATCGCCGTTACGTCCGGCGAAAAGGGTGGCCTGCTCCACGACGTCCCGCTCCTGCCGGTCGGCTGTACGGCGGATATGTCCGCGGACGCGTACGAGCTCGTCGTCACGTTCCGCGACTCGTTCCCGAAAACCGTGGTCGCGGTCGAACACGACGGCAAGCCGGAACGAACGAAGGCGACGAAGCCCGTGGATTGAAGCGTCTGGCACTCTCACCCCCTCGCATGACGTCCGACCTTGCGTCGCAGGTAAAAGACGTGGCGACGGTAGACAGGGAGGAGTTTCAAGCTCGTGTCGAGGAGGACGCAGAGGTCATCAAGCGAGAACTCGAAGACGGGACGTTCGACAACCCGCAATCCATCGTCGGGTTCGAGTACGAGTTCTACGCGGTGGACGCGGAGACCAAAGCGCTCTCCCGCGTCCCCCGGCGACTGCTCTCGCTCATCGGCTTCGAGAAGGAACTCGGCCTGCACAACGCCGAGATGTCCACGAGTCCGCAACCGCTGAACGAACACGGCCTGGCCGCACAGGAGGCAGAGGTAAAAGCCCGCCTCTCGGCGGCTGAAGCGCGGACGGGTGCGGAGGGAATGCGCCTCGTCAGCGACGGCCTGTGGACGATTCCGCCGACCGGCGAGACGGCCACCCGGTATCTCACCGACGGCGTAGACGATAACGGCGTTCAAATCGCGTCGAACATGAGCAACTCGGTGCGCTATCACGCGATGGCGAACACGGAGGAGGCCGTCGGGATGGAACTCGACGCGCCGCACGTCTCGCTCTCGGCGAAGACGGTCATGCCCGAGAGCCTGATAACGTCCATCCAACCCCACTATCAGGTGCCACACGCCCGCGACTTGCCGACCTACTTCCAGTACGCGGTTCGAATCGCGGCCCCGCTGTTAGCGCTCGGCGTCAACTCGCCGTTCTTCCCGCCGGACCTGTACGACGACGTGCCGCCGGAGGAAATCGTGGACGAGGCGTGGATGGAGAACCGAATCCACGTTTTCGAATCGGTGTTGAACGCGTTCGACCCCGGGAAAGTGCGCTTCCCCGAGGACATCGATTCTGCGGCGGACGCCATCGACAACATCGCGGCGGACCGGACCATCGTCCCGATGCCCGTCTCGCGGTCGAACCGCTTCGACGACGAGTTCGCCCACTTCCGGCTGAAACACGGCACCTACTGGCGGTGGGTGCGCCCGGTCTTCGGCGGTTCGACGCGCGCCGACGCGAACGCGCGCATCGAGTTCCGCCCCATCGCCGCCCAGCCGACGGTCCGTGATTCCATCGCGTTTCAGGCGGCCTTCGCGGGGCTGTTGGAGAGCACCTTCCGCCGGGAGCACCCGGTGCACCACCTCGATTGGGTGGTCGCGCGGGACAACTTCTACGCCGCCATGCGCGACGGACTCGGCGCCGACCTGTACTGGATAACGAACGACGGCAAGGAGACGACGGAGACGGACGACCTGTTCGCCGACCTATTCGCACACGCGAAGGACGGCCTGCAAGCGCGCGGCCTCTCGGACGAGCAGGCCGCGAAGTATCTCTACCCGCTCCGACAGCGCGCCCGCCACGGCGTGACGCCCGCTGGATGGAAGAAACGAGAGGTTCGGGAACGGCTGGACGACGGCGAGACGCTCGCCGATGCGATCACCGGAATGCAATGCGCCTACATCGACCAGCAAAAGGAGACGTTGCTCGACGGAAGTTTCACCGACTGGGATTAGAGTACGTCGTCGAAGTCCTTGTGACCGGTGATATCGACGCCTTCCTCCGTGATTTCGGCGAGGAACACGCCGTTACCGCTGCCCGTGTCGCGCTCGACGGCGCTCTTGATACCGCGGGCCGCGACCATTTTTGCTTCCTCGTTCGAGAGACCTTCCTCGTAGTCCTGTTCGAGGACACCGTAGGCGAGTTGCATCCCGCTGCCCGTGACGGTGTAGTCGTCGGACATGACGCCACCGGCGGGGTCGAGGCTGTAGATGTGCGAGCCTTCCTCGTCGATACCGCCGAGGATGGGCGAGACCATGAAGAACGGGCCGCCGCGGAGCATGTTGCCCGCGAGCGTCGAGAGAGCCTGCATGCTCATCTGCTCGCCGCGTCGGGATTCATAGAGGTTAGACTCGATGCGCATCGTTCGGATGAACGACTGTGCGCCACCGACGGACCCGGCCATCGTCAGGGCCGCCGTCGGGTGAATCTGCTCGACCTTCTGGACGTTCTTGTTGGAGACGAAACGTCCGGCGAGGCTGGCGCGCATATCCGTCGCCATGACGACGCCGTCGGCGGTCGTGAGGCCGATGGTCGTCGTTCCGGTCTTGTTGATGTTCTCCATGTCCTTTTTCGAGTACTCGTTGTCGGGGAGCGAGCCGATCTCCGGCTCGTACGGACTCGTATCGTTACCGTTCAGGCGCTCCAGATTACGCGAGAAGTCGGAACCGTGCATTGGAGTACGCATTACCCGAACGTAATCCGTCAGCACTGATAAAACCAACCCTTCCGGGGTGTAACGAGGGATAAAACGAGCGGCGATATCAGGGCTGTGCGTCCTTCGTCTTCTCGTAGGACGTCGCCAGGGACGCCACTACTCGGTGCATGGGAAACGGAACCCCTGCCCGTCGAGCGACGAGAGCGACCGGAAGCAGGCAGATTCCGGCCAAGACGCTGAGCTGGTACAGGGCAAACAGTGTCGCGCGTCGAATCGGTGCGAACATTGCAACTTCACCCGAGCCTGAGCCACACCCGTATAAATAGATTATCGCCTGGCAGAATTCATAACCATTTATAACTCAAAAGCACCGCGCTCCCGTCTTGCGATTCAACCGTGTTTGTGGAGTGTCCAACTCGATGTGAATTCGCGGGGGTCGAACGCGGTGGTCACGGCGTTCCAACACCGTCAATATGCGTAAGTTATGCGCATCATCATCGTCTCGTGCGCGGCGGACCCCCGTGAATGGCCAAAAGGATTGACGCATGCCGTGCCCTATTGTCCCCCGTGAACGTTGTCGTCGAACTGCGACTCCCACATGACGAGTTCGCGCTCGGGGAGTTGTTCTCGTATCGGTCCGACATCCGTATCGAGTTGGAGCGTATCGTGCCGACGCGAGAGTGTTCGATGCCGTTCATCTGGGTCGCCACGGACGACACGTCATTTCTCGCCGATATCACGCCGGAGACACCGGCGCTCGAATCCATCGCCGTCCTCAGCGAAACTGAGAACGGGGCGCTCTGCCGCCTCGTCTGGTCGGATTCGGCCCAGGGTATCCACGAGATTCTGACCGAACAGGACGCGACGCTCCTCGATACCGTCGGGAACGAGGAGGGCTGGTTGTTCCGGGTTCGGTTCCCGGACCACGACTCGACCACGCGGTTCCGGGAGGCCTGTGACGAGCGGTCGATTTCGTACGAAGTCCGTCGCATCTACCCGGTGGACGAGTTCCCAACGAAACGATACGGGTTGACCGACGAGCAGCGGGAAGCCCTCTCGACGGCGTTCGCATCGGGGTACTTTCACGTTCCCCGCAAGACCTCGCTCTCGGAACTCGCCGAAACGCTCGATATCTCGCCGCAAGCCGCGTCCGGTCGCCTCCGGCGGGGATTGGAGCGAATGCTCGAAGCGACGCTGTTGCCCCGCAGCGACTCGGTGGAATCATGGGAGGGGTAATAAAGATATGAACTACGAAACCCCAAACATTCCGTTTATGGTACGCCTCCAAACGAAGGATGCGAGCGATATCGTTTTCCGTGCGAGCGCAAGGAGGTATTTGACATGAGCCGGGAGTCGAACGAGCATCGGACGCCCCTCTACGAGACGGTTCACGAGGGTGGTCCGATAGCCGAGACGGTTATCGACGCTATCGCCGAAGTGACCGACAGCAGTTCGACGGAGATAGAACCGCTGTACGAGAGCATCGACCCGGATGCACTGGAGGACCTGTTCGGCCGCCACTCCGAGAAACGCGTCCCGAGGCGGGTCGAGTTCATCCACAAAGGGTTCGCCATCGTCGTCGAACGAAACGGTCGAGTCACCATCTACGAGTCCTCGTAGCGCCCAGTACGCTTTTCGCCGTGTTCGACGTATTCGCCCCATGCCAGAGAACGAGTACGACGTGTACCTCGTCCCGAGTGGCAAACGGGGGAAAGATCAGAACATCGTATCGCCGGTCGAAGGCGACGAACTCGAGTTCTACGACACGGGGGTTTGGCTGCACCGAAAAGGCGGGAGAAACTTCTTCCCGTACGAGCAGATTCGAACGATTCGAGAACACGGGGGAGAGGAGGTAGAAGCGAGCGAGTAGGCGAGAAAGGAAAGAGCCGAAGGAGTGAGAAAGAGCCAAGGGAGTAGGAAAGAGTCGAGAGGAATGTCGAAAATACCCGCCGACTATTCAGGCGTCAGGCCGACGATTTCACGCGAGAAGATGTCAGCGTAGCCCGAGAAGGACAGTTTTAGCGAGGGGACGCCGGGGAAGGTCAGCGTCTGAATCCCGATCATCGGCCGTTCGACGTCCGTGCCGAGGCTACGGAACGCACTCTCGATGGCGGTATACAGCTTCGCCGTCTCCTCGACTTCGAGGTCCGAACAGACACCGGCGATTCGAGTCGGGAGTTCGGCAACCACGTCGCCGTCCCTGACGACCGCCCAACCGCCGCCCATCTCGTTGACGTGGGAGACGGCGCGTCTGAGGTCCTCGCCGCTCCCGAGTGCAAGCACGCCGGGCGTCTCCCAGACGAGGCTGGTCGCAACCGCTCCTTCCACCGGACCGAAGCCGGTCACGAAGCCGGTGAAACCGGTTCCGTCCCCGTCCGGGTGCCGGTCGAGGAGGGTGACTTTCAGCAGGCCGTCTTCGGGCGCGGCGACGAGTTCCCCGTCCTCAACCACCGGTCGAACTCGCGTCTCGCCCGAAATCAGGCCTTCGCGGTACTCGATGGCGCGAACCTCGCCGTCGTCCGCTACGTCGGCGGGCACGCGGAACTCCTCCGGGTCGGTGCTGACGTTCACGCTGTCGTAGAAGTGGTCCGGATACTCGTAGGAGCGCGGGGCGACGGTCGTCTCGTGATTGTTGTAGACGACTTCGCCGCCGTTGATGACCGTGGTGACGTTGACGGTTTCCAGGTCGTCGATGAGCAGGATGTCGGCGATGTTGCCCGGCGCGAGCGACCCGAGGTTCGGCAGGTCGAAGTGGCGGGCGGGGTTGAGCGTCGCCATGCGGATGGCGTCCGCGGGCGCGACGCCCTCCTCGATGGCTCGGCGCACCACCACGTCCATGTATCCCTCGCCGATGAGTTCGCGGGGCCACATTCCGTCGGTCGAGAGCGAGATTTCGGCCGCGCCGACCTCCTCGTAGGCCTCGCCGACCGCCGCCATGTCGTCCCGAATCGACCCACAACGACCCACGGCGTGGATGCCGTTCTCGACGCGTTCGATGATGTCTTCGCCCGTTATGGACTCGTGGTCGTCGTCCACGATGGTGGCGAACGCCTGTAGTTTCTCGCCGGAACAGCCCGCGCCGTGGCCGGTGACGGTCTTGCCTTCGAGGTGGGCGCGCTCGTACAGTTCCTCCGTCGGCGAGTCGCGGCCGACCGCGTGAATCCAGTCGGTTTCGCCGACGCCGACGACGCGAGCGTCGCCGAGGAGGTCCGTCAGCGATTCGGCGTCCCCGCGCGCCGGTTCGAACGTGTCGATGAGGGGTTGGGGCGGGACCGTGGCGAACACCCGAATCGGGAGGTAGGAGGTCGCGGCGAGCAACTGTTCGACGCCCTCCACGCCGAATGTGGGACCGAACCCGGAAACCTCGGTCACGACCGTCGTCGTGCCGCCTTCGAGGGCGTAGTGGTAGGCGTTCTCGAACGTCTGGTGGAGGTCGATATGCGTGTGTGCGTCGATGAAACCAGGGGTGACGACGCGATCACTAGCGTTGATGACCGTCGTCTCGTCACCTATCGACTCGGTGCCGTCCTCGGGCAGCGCTGCGACGCGATTGTTTTTGACCACGACGTCGCGCGCCTGAAACTCGCACAGTTCCGGCATGAGGACGCGACCGTTCCGAATCACGAGGTCAGCGGGTTCGTCACCGAGCGCGACAGGTTGCAGTTCGTTCATTGAGTTACTCCTTCGTACACGACGACGCCACCTTGTTCGTGTCGGTTCACTTCGCCCCGCTCTTCGAGGACGTCGAGGTGTCCCACCGCCTCGCTCATTCCGGGGAAGTATTCCGTCGCGGGGAGGTCGCCGAACAGTTCGGTCATCACGTCGAACGCGGTCGTCGGGCCGTCGACGAGCGCACGGACGTTCTCCGTCCGCTCTTCGTGTGCGGCGAGGATTTCGTCGATTCGTTCCGCCGGGTCCGTTATCTCCTCGCGGTGGCCCGGCAGGAGGTAATCGAGGTCGCGGTCCCGGAGCGCCGAGAGCGAGCGATTGAACGCCGGGAGGACGCGTGGACGACGGCCGCCTTCTTCCGCGGGGGTTGGAGGAGCGGGTTCGGCGTGATGTCGGCGAGCACGTGGTCGCCGACGATGGCCTTCGATCGCCCGTCGTGCTCGAACGTGAAGATGGTCTCGCCGGACGAGTGACCCTGCACGGCCTCCGCGGTCAGTTCGACGCCCTCGACGGTGACGGACTCGCCGTCGTCGAGTTCGAGGTCGGTTTCGACGCCGGGGGCCACCGAGAGGTAGGCTTCGGGTAGGTCGGTGACCGTTTTGGCGGTCGTTTCGGCCATTCCACAGCGGTCGAAGAAGTCGGCGAAGTACTCCTGTTCGTACGCCAGTCGGTCGCCGAAATCCCGGACGATGGCGGCCGCTTCGGTACTGGCGACGATGCGGGCGCCCGATTCTCGAAGCCGTTTTGCCGACCCGAAGTGGTCGGGGTGGGGGTGCGTGATGAGCACCTGTTCGATGTCCGTGGGAGCGAGGTCGTGTCGCTCCAATCCGTCGAGCAGCGCGGTCCATGCTTCCTCACTTCCCGGACCCGGGTCGACCAGCGTCCGCCCCGCGAGATAGGCGTTCACCGGTCCGATTTGAAACGGCGTCGGAATCGAAAGCCGCGTAAACATACATGCGTTCTTTCTTGGCCCGCGGTAAAACCGTTTTTGAACCGACATTCCCGCCGAATACCGACGGAACGATTATATCTGACCCGCGCGTAGCAACATAATCGGGGAGAACGATGAACGCACACTTCAAAGACGCGTGGCACCACCTCCGACATGCCGGGAGCCATCTCGGGCGTGGAGTACGCGAAGAACTACGACCTGTCGAGCGAAAGGCCCGCGAGGTGACCGGACGAGAGCGACCCTCCGAGCCGTCACGACGCGAACGAATGCGCGAAAACCTCCGCGACGCGGAGCACAGAGCGAAAGAACGGTCGCGGTCCGCGATGCGGGACGCGAAAAAGCGGATGCGGATGAGCTAGCCGTCGAAGCCGATACATTCACACGCGGTGAAATCGCTGTCCTCGACGCGCGGCTCCGACGCGTTTTTTCTATCCACATCGACGCGCCCGCCGAACGTCGAGTTCCGGAACGTCGCGTCGTCGGCCTTGACGAGCACCGTCGTGCCGTCGGCGTCGTGCGTCGCCGTCACGCCGTCGAAGACGGTTCGCGTCCCGAGGACGTTGATGCCGTTGCGATTTTCGTCCCCGTTCCGAAACGCGAAGCGGCAGTTCCGAAGTTCGGTGTCTTCCCGCCACAGTTCGACGGCGTAGCCGTGTTTCGACCCGTCGCCCGAATCTACGAGTTCGACGTCCTCCAGCACGACCGGCCCGCCCCGTCGTTGACCTTGATGGGGCGCGCCGACGAGGTGCAGTCGATTTTCAGCCCGCGTACGCGGGCGGAGCGACTCGAAACGCGGAGACCGTCGTTGTCACAGTTCGGCAGGCGGAGTTCACCGCCGGAGACGCGGCAGTCACCCTCCTGTAGCCAGAGGCCGCACCCCGTGTAGCTCGTCTCGTTCACCTCGATTCGCACGTCGCGGGCTTCGTCGCCGCCGCCCAAGCGGAGGTTCGCGTTGCCGTTGTTCTTCCAGAGGCCGCCCTCGACGAGACACGGACCTTCCCCGCCCGCGAGGTAGCCGCCGTTGTTCACCCAGCCTTCGACGCGGCAGTCCCGAAACGTCAACTCGCCGCGGTGGTCGTCGGAGACGTTGACCCCGATGGGGTGGCTGGTCTGGGACTCCGCGGGCGACTGGTCGGGGTAGCTCTCCGGGGCGAACGCACAGCCGTCCCGGAGCGAGACGGACACGGTGCCCGCCCCCTCCGGATGCGTGACCGCCGCGTAAATCGCGCCGAGGGCCTTCTTCCCCGCCGAAGCGCACTCGCCTTCGACGGTCACGCCCTCGATTTTTAGGTCCTCGCTCGCCCGCGCCGAGACGGCTTGCGCGCCCACGCCGTCAGACGTCATATCGAACGTGAGGTTCCGGATTTCGACCGTCGTCGCCGACGCGTCGGGCGAGACGCCCCAGTCGCCGCCGACATCGAGGCAGTACTGCTGGTCGGGGTCGCTCACGACCAGCGTGGCGTGCGGGTCGCCCACCACCGCAATCGCCTCGCAATCGATGTGGACGAACGACCCGTCGAGTCGATGGCGACCCTCGGGGAGCACGAACTTCGTCCGCGCCCCCGCGTGGGACGACAGCACCTCGTTGAGGGGTTTCGAGCCGTCCAGAACGCCGGGGTCCGCGTCGGCGACGTTTATAACGGTCCAGTCGGTCATGCTCGGGGGTCGGCATCGACGGCCCTTGGTCGTGGTGGCCGCCCGCTCTCGAAAGCAAGCCTTAAGTCCGGTGCAGGAAAACGATGAACTGCGTGCGGGTCGGTAGTCTAGTCCGGTTATGACAGCTCCTTCACACGGAGCAGATCGGCAGTTCGAATCTGCCCCGACCCATTCTGACGACGCTACACGACGAGCGTAGCGAGGAGTCTGCGGCATCGAAGTCGGCCTCGCTCGGGTCGAGTGGGTCGAACCGCTCACTTCGTCCGACTACGCCGTACACGTCGAACCCGACGCGGGCGAGGTAGACGAGCACGAAGAGGAATCCTGTGCGCTCGGTTGGCGACGGACCGAGCGCGGCACCCCAGATGACGATTACTGCGAACACGACGACCCCGAGGATTGATCGTGGGGTGAGAATCGAATGTGGGACGAGTTCTTGGTAATCACGTGAGTGGACGTGGTCTGCAAGGAACGTCGCCTCCAGCGTCCGGCGGAGCGCTCCGACCGTAATCTCGACCCAGTAGACGATCAGGAGCTGTGCGAGTCCCCAGTCGAACAGAACGATTCCGACGAGCGGGAGGGCATTGGCTAGAACTACTCCAGCCAACGTGCGCCGCCACGTTCGTAGTTTGTCCCCCATCTATCATGAATATTTTCAGACAGTTAATTAACGCTCTTATGGAGTACAGATTGGGTCGTCGATCGAGAGCACCTGTGCGCTACAGATATTCTGCGCGTCCGGGAGTGCCATGGTGGCGTATGAACATGCGATCTCAACGACGAGCACACAGACTGCCCCACCAACGAGGCCACACAGCATTTCGAACGCTACGCCATTATCGACATAGAACAGCTCTGTGAGCGTCGCTAAACATGGCTCAGCATCTATTCAACACTACAGTATTTTCCACGCTGTTGCAACGATAGCAATCTTCTTGTTCTTCCGAGTTTTCAACCGCGTGGAGAAGTTGCCGACGTACTCGTCACACCGGATTGCGGTGTGGGCTGCTTTAACGAGGCTTCGTGAAACGGTGCTGAACTCTCTTTACTGATGTTGCCACGAAACCCTGTCACCGGAACTTCGGTAGCATGTTAATCTCCGTCTGGTTCGCTGAGGAGTTGAGGGAGAATGATGGCAGCGAGTATTTTACGTCCATTCTCGACTGCCTCATCATCATCGAGACGATGGTCGCCCCCGTGGAGCGGTCGCCGAGCGGTACGCTTTTCTCGCGGAGAATCCCTGTCGAACAGGTTTCGGTGACTGTCCGGAGTAAACGAGGTAGGTGTTCTAGCACCTGCCTTTACGGCGTCACTTCGTTCGCTTCGTCCTACATATCTGCGTCCGGAGGATTACTGGCATCGACGCCAGGTTCAAATTCTGTCGGGGTGCGCCGAACTGCTCCCGTCCGAAATCGCTCGAGTCATCGAGTGAAACCATTCAGTTTCAACACCACACACACAAAAACCTGCAAATCTTGGAACGAAATCGAAAATTGGCGATACCATGAAAGATTTATCTCCTCACCGTTTGGGAGGACATGTGATAATCGCCGAAATCACCATGCAAACACCTGTTCTCGAATCTACACTTGCGGCGCATCCCGACGTGACTATCGAGGTGGAGCGCGAGCGGAGCGTCGGTTCGGAGGAAACCGTCCAGTTGTTGTTCTGGGCTCACGGTGACGACCACGACGGGTTCGAAGCGGCCATGGCGGACGATTCGTCGATTGCGGAGTTCGAACAGCTCGCCGAGGACGACGACCGTCGGCTCTATCGTGCGAACTACTCCGAAGCGGTGAGTGCCGCGTCGTCGAATCAGGTGTGGGTCGACCTCGGCGGCGTCCTGCTGGATGCGGTCGGGACGCGGGACGGGTGGGAGGTCCGATTCCGGTTTCCCGACCGCGATGCATTCGCTTCGTTCGTCGACTGGTGGCAGGACAACTACGACACCCTCTCCGTCGATGCGCTGTACAGCAGCGGGGACGACTCCGGCGGGATGGAGTTGACGGAACTCCAGCACGAAACGCTCCGCCGGGCGCTGGAAGCAGGGTATTTCGACGTACCGCGACGGACGACGCTCGAAGAACTCGCCGAGGAATTCGACATTAGCGCGCAAGCACTGTCGGTCCGCCTGCGTAAAGGGACCGCCGCG
>NZ_MEIH01000282.1:0-8844 GCF_001723155.1 Haladaptatus sp. W1 | reverse complement strand
AAACCATTCAGTTTCAACACCACACACACAAAAACCTGCAAATCTTGGAACGAAATCGAAAATTGGCGATACCATGAAAGATTTATCTCCTCACCGTTTGGGAGGACATGTGATAATCGCCGAAATCACCATGCAAACACCTGTTCTCGAATCTACACTTGCGGCGCATCCCGACGTGACTATCGAGGTGGAGCGCGAGCGGAGCGTCGGTTCGGAGGAAACCGTCCAGTTGTTGTTCTGGGCTCACGGTGACGACCACGACGGGTTCGAAGCGGCCATGGCGGACGATTCGTCGATTGCGGAGTTCGAACAGCTCGCCGAGGACGACGACCGTCGGCTCTATCGTGCGAACTACTCCGAAGCGGTGAGTGCCGCGTCGTCGAATCAGGTGTGGGTCGACCTCGGCGGCGTCCTGCTGGATGCGGTCGGGACGCGGGACGGGTGGGAGGTCCGATTCCGGTTTCCCGACCGCGATGCATTCGCTTCGTTCGTCGACTGGTGGCAGGACAACTACGACACCCTCTCCGTCGATGCGCTGTACAGCAGCGGGGACGACTCCGGCGGGATGGAGTTGACGGAACTCCAGCACGAAACGCTCCGCCGGGCGCTGGAAGCAGGGTATTTCGACGTACCGCGACGGACGACGCTCGAAGAACTCGCCGAGGAATTCGACATTAGCGCGCAAGCACTGTCGGTCCGCCTGCGTAAAGGGACCGCCGCGCTGGTCGAGAACAGCGTGACAGAGGACACTATATAAAGATTTGAGACGTAAACCAGCGGACAAACCCCTCGGGAGGCAAAGGAAGCATGTGTAATGGACCACGGACCCCCACTGAGTCGTTCGTTCGACGTTCTCTCTCATTATCGCCGTCGTCTCGTTCTCTACCACCTTCTCGAAACGTTCGACGGCGCGGTTCACCACGACGCGCTGGCCGAAATTATCGTCAACGAAACGGACGGAATGGAAGTCACGGCCGAGACACACGACCGTGTGATGACGAGTCTCAGGCACGCTCACTTCCCCAAGTTAGCCGATGCGGGACTCATCGAAATCGACCACGAGGAGAACACCGTCCGCTTGCGAACGCTTCCGACGATGGTCGAGCGACTGCTGGACCTCTCTTCAGACTACGAGATGGGCACCCCGAGTCGGCGCTGATTCTGAATATCGATTACCCTCCTGCCGTGTTCCGGTCGTTTAGACGGTGGATGACGACTATCGTGAAGGCAGCGAATCCGGCCACGATGGCGAATAGACCGGCGACCCAAACACCGACCAGTTCGGCGAGATACGGAACGACGAGCAGGGAGAGAATGAGATACTGTCGGTGCTCGATTCGGCGAAGTCGTTTTTGTAGTTCGACATCATCCATACAAAACCGAACGGGTATCGGTAGGAAAATTATTTTCCTCGGTTTCGAGCCTCCCGATAGCTGACGATTCCGGAAAAGAGGACCAACCCGACGCCGATGGCTCCCCCGACGAACAGCACCGGTTTCCCCGAAAAGAGGGACAACGCGAGCGTGAACAGCCCCATCGCCGTCGGAATGGTGCCCCCGACGAGTTGAAGGACGTTTTGGACGACCATCCGACCGACAGTTCGAACGAGCGTTCGACTGACGAGCGATACAGTCGCGGGACAAAAGAAACGAGAATCGAACCGTTCGAGGACTGCTTACAGGAAGTCTTCGATGTTGTCCGCGACTTCCTCGGGGGTGTCGCCGACCGGGACGCCCGCGTCGTTGAGGGCGTTGATTTTGGACTCGGCGGTGCCGGTGCCGCTGCCGGAAACGATGGCACCCGCGTGGCCCATGCGCTTTCCTGGCGGGGCGGTGCGGCCCGCGATGAAGCCAGCGACCGGGGTGTCCATGTTCTCGGCGATGAACGCCGCCGCTTCCTCTTCGTCCTCGCCACCGATTTCGCCGCACATGACGACGGCATCGGTGTCGGGGTCGTCCTCGAAGAGCGAGAGGGCGTCGATGAAGTCCGTGCCGATGATCGGGTCGCCGCCGATGCCGATGGCGGTCGTCTGCCCGATACCGCGCTGGGTGAGGCTATCCACGACTTGGTAGGTCAGCGTCCCCGAGCGGGAGACGAGACCGACGTTCCCGGACTCGAAGATGTTGCCGGGGAGGATACCGAGTTTGGCCTCGCCGGGCGTGATGATGCCGGGGCAGTTCGGGCCGAGCAGGCGCGTGTCGGTCTCCGAGAGGCGCTTGTACACTTTCGACATGTCCTGCGTTGGGACGCCTTCCGTGATGGCGACCGCGAGGTCGAGGTCCGTGTCGAGCGCCTCGAAGATTGCGTCTCCGGCGAACGCGGGCGGGACGAAGATGACTGACGCGTCGGCGTCCTCCTCCTCGACCGCTTCGTTCACGGTGTCGTAGACGGGCACGCCCTGCACTTCCTGGCCGCCCTTGCCGGGGACCGCACCGGCCACGACGTTCGTTCCGTACTCCATCATCTGTTCGGTGTGGAAACTGCCCTCACCGCCAGTGATACCTTGGACGACCACTCGGGTGTCGTCGTCGACGAGAATGCTCATTGTTCTTCCTCCGCGTTTTCGACGGCACGCTGAACCGCGTCTTCGAGCGTCGCTTCGACCTGAACGAGGTCGGTGTTCAGGATGTCCATTCCTTCCTCGGCGTTCGTCCCGGCGAGTCGAACGACGACGGGTTTCGGAATCTCGTCGAGCGATTCGAGCGCCTCGTTGATACCCTTAGCAACCTCGTCACCGCGGGTGATGCCGCCGAAGATGTTGAAGACGACCGAATCGACGTTCTCGTCCGAGAACACCATGTCGAGCGCGTTCGTCACGCGTTCGGCTTTCGCGCCGCCACCGATGTCGAGGAAGTTGGCGGGTTCGCCGCCGTAGTAGTCCACGAGGTCGAGCGTGGTCATGACGAGTCCGGCACCGTTGCCGATGATGCCGACGTTGCCGTCGAGTCGAACGTAGTCGAAGCCGTACTCACCGGCCTTGCGTTCGAGGTCGTCCTCGTAGGAGTCCTCCTCCATCTCGGCGAGGTCGGGGTGACGGAAGAGCGCGTCGTCGTCGATGTTGAGCACCGCGTCGGCCGCGATAACCTCGTCGTCCGAGGTGACCATCAGCGGGTTGATTTCGGCGTCGTTCGCGTCCTTGTCGGACCAGAGGTCGTACAGCGTCGTGAGGACGCCCGCGACGTCCATGGCGATGTCCTTGTCCACGCCCGCGTCGAACACGGCCTTACGAGCCTGGTACGGATGCATGCCGAACGCCGGGTCGATGTGCTCCCGCGCGATGGCGTCGGGCGTCTCCTCGGCGACGGCCTCGATGTCCACGCCGCCTTTCGTGGAGACCATGGCGACCGGTTTGCCCTCGCCGCGGTCCATCGTCACGCCGACGTAGAGTTCGTTGACGAAATCGACGGCACCTTCGACCAACACCTGTTCGACTGTGTATCCCTTGAGGTCCATTCCGAGAATGTCCTCGGCGGCTTCCTCGGCCTCGTCACGGTCTTCAGCGAGTTTGATTCCGCCGGCCTTTCCGCGGCCGCCGACGTGTACTTGCGCTTTTACCGCGACAGGGTAGCCGATGTCCTCCGCCGCTTCGACGACTTCCTCGACACTCTCTGCGAGTGCCGAATCCGGCGTCGGAATTCCCGCGTCGGAAAACACCTCCTTCGCCTGATACTCGTGTAGCCTCATGCGTTCGAAAGGGGGTTTCCGCGCCGCTTAAATCCCGCCGGTTCACGCCCAAGGTGGTTTTTCCCGCGACCGGTTTTGACGTCCGGCCGGATGGTCTATCGTCGGTTATTTCGCCGTATTTACCGCCCTTTTATCGGAGACTTCAGAAGACCGCCGACGTATCTGAAACGATACCATCGACGCCGGCCTCCGCGAGGGTGGCCGCCCCTTCCTCGTCGTCCACCGTCCACGAGTTCACGGTCAATCCGGCCTCGTGTGCTCGCGCCACGAACGACGCGTCGCAGAGGTCCGCTCGGGGGTGCACACACGCGCAGTCCAAATCGACGGCCGTGTCGATGCAGTTCGGCCCGCGCTGGTTGATGTAGGCCAGTCGAACGTCCGCGTCGCGTTCCCGGAGGTTCCGGAGAACGCGCGAGTCGAACGAGGACAGCAGTATCTCGTTTTCGACTGCCCCCACCGCGTCCAGCACTCGGTCCGCCATCCCGACGTGTTTCAGTTCGAGGTTGATGGCCGTCCCCGCCGGAACCGCGTCGAGCGCGGTTTCCAGCGACGGAACCGTCTCGTCCGAACCCTGAATCGAGAGGCCCCGGAGCACCGACCACGGCGTGTCTTGGACCAATCCGTGTTCGTTGGTCAACCGCCCGAGTTTCGCGTCGTGGAAGACGACGAGTTCGCCGGAACCACACCGCTGGACGTCCATCTCGATGGCGTCGGCGCTGTCCGCCGCCCGCTCGAACGCGAGCGGGGTGTTCTCGGGATAGTCGTCGGCGAACCCGCGATGGGCGATGTGGTTCGGCGCGTCGGTTGGGGACATACTGTCACTGTGACCCCTGCGGACTTATTTTCCTTCCCATCGTGACCCCACACATGCGCGCAGTACGCTATCACGAACACGGCGGGCCGAACGTGCTACAGGTAGACGACATCGACCGACCGGAACCCGACGACGACGAACTGCTGGTGGCGGTTCGCGCCGCCGCGGTCAATCCCGTGGACACCTACTTCCGCGAGGGGTCGTACTCGCCCGGCGACCTCCCGTGGATTCCGGGGTCGGACTTCGCGGGCGAGGTCGAAGCCGTCGGCGACGACATCGAGGAGTTCGAGGAGGGCGACCGGGTGTTCGGTACTGGCCTCGGGAACGACCGACCCGGAACGTGCGGGGAGTACGCCACGACGCCGACGGATACGGTCGCTCACCTTCCGAATGGCGTCGGCTTCGAGGAGGGCGCGGCGGTCGCCCTCGTCGGCGTCACGGCGTGGCGGGCGCTCATCGACCACGGCGACCTCGAACCCGCCGAAACCTGCCTCGTGCACGGCGGTAGCGGCGGCGTCGGCCACGTCGCGGTGCAACTCGCGGCCGCGACCGGTGCCCGCGTGACGACGACGGCGAGCGAGGACTACCACGACCGCCTCGAAGCGGTCGGCGCGAACACGGTGCTCGACTACCGCAGGGAGGACCTCGCGGAGGCGGTGGAAGAGGCCGGGAAACCGGACGTCATCCTCGACCACCGGCTGGACGACTACCTCCAGTTCGACGCGGACGTGGCGGCGACGGGTGCCCGCATCGTCGGCATCGGCAACGAGGACGTGGCGGCCGGGTTCGAGAACGTCCCCGCCGCGCGCTCGAAGGAGCTGACGATAACGCTGATGAGCATGTACAATACTCCGGACATTTCGGCGGTGCTGGCGCGGTTGGCCCGACTCGTGGCGGACGGCGAAGTCGTCCCCGAAATCGCCCGGACGTACTCACTGGACGAGGTGGACGAGGCACAGCGCGACGTGTTGGAAGAGAGCTTCCTCGGGAAACTGGTCGTGGAACCCTGACGGAACGACCACACCCACGAGGTAGGCAACGCGCTTAATTCGTTTCGCTCCCAACGAAAACCACGATGCAGGACAGGCAGGCCGCTGGTTCTGCCGCCTTCGCGCGGCTCGGCTCTGAGGTTCGGTCGGCGCTCTCCGAGCGAGGCTTCTCGACGCCGACGGAGCCACAGAAGCGTGCGATTCCGCCGCTCGCGGAGGGAAAGAACGGGCTCGTCATCGCACCGACCGGGACGGGCAAGACCGAGACTGCGATGTTGCCCGTCTTCGATTTCCTTGTCGAGCAACGCTCGACTGCCAGTCAGACCGCGTCTGACGATGTTGCGCGGACCGACCCCCGCTTCGGCATCTCGGCGCTGTACATCACGCCGCTCCGGGCGCTGAACCGCGACATGCGCCAGCGACTCGAGTGGTGGGGCGAGACGCTCGACATCGAAATCGACGTGCGCCACGGCGACACTACGGACTACCAACGCCAGAAGCAAGCCAACGACCCGCCGGACGTGCTGGTGACGACGCCGGAGACGCTGCAGGCGATGCTCACCGGGTCGAAACTGCGGAAAGCGCTGGAAGACGTCCATCACGTCGTCGTGGACGAGGTGCACGAACTCGCCAGCGCGAAGCGAGGCGCGCAGTTGACCATCGGGTTGGAACGCCTGCAGGAACTCTCCGGCGAGTTCCAGCGAATCGGCCTGTCGGCGACGGTCGGCGACCCCGAAGAGGTCGGGAAGTTCCTCACCGGCGACAGGGGATGCGAGATAATCGAAGTGGACGTGGGGAGCAAGGTTGACTTCCGGGTGCACGAACCCAAAATCACGAACGAGGACGAGCGATTGGCGGGGGAACTGATGACGAACCCGGACATCGCCAGCCACGTCCGGGCGATTCGGGACATCGTGGAGACGCACGATTCGACGCTCATCTTCGTCAACACGCGCCAGACGGCCGAAGCGCTCGGGTCGCGGTTCAAGGAACTCGGCGCGAACATCGGCGTTCATCACGGAAGCCTCTCCAAGGAGGCCCGAATCGACGTCGAGGACCGGTTCAAGGACGGAGACCTCGACGCGTTGCTCTGTACCTCCTCGATGGAACTCGGCATCGACGTGGGGCGAATCGACCACGTGGTCCAGTATCAGAGTCCGCGGGAGGTCGCCCGTCTCCTCCAGCGCGTGGGACGGGCGGGCCATCGAATGGACGAGGTGTCGAACGGGACCATCGTCACGTCGAACCCTGACGACGCGCTGGAGGCGATGGCCATCGCTCGACAGGCAACGGACGGCGACGTGGAACCGGCCCACATCCACCACGCAAGTCTGGATACCGTCGCAAACCAAATCGTCGGTCTGGTCATGGACTTCGGGGAAATCGACGCCCGGCGCGCCTACGAAATCGTCACGCGAGCCTATCCGTTCCGCGACTTGGACGAGGAGACGTTCAAGGGCGTCGTGCGGGAGTTGCAGAGCAATCGACTGGTCTGGCTGAATGAGGAGGCCGACCGACTGGAGAAGTCCGGCAAGACGTGGCAGTACTTCTACGCCAACCTGTCGATGATTCCCGACGAGGAGACCTACACCGTCCACGACATCGCCAGCGGGTCGCAAATCGGGACGCTGGACGAGCGGTTCGTCGTCAACTTCGCGGAACCCGGCGAGGTGTTCATCCAGCGCGGCGAGATGTGGCGCATCGCCGAAATCGACGACGACGAGAGTCGGGTCAACGTCTCGCCCATCGAGGACCCCGGCGGCGAGGTTCCCTCGTGGGTCGGCGAGGAGATACCCGTCCCGTTCGAGGTGGCCCAAGAAGTGGGTGAAATGCGCGCCGTAGCGGGACCGCAGTTCGAGCGCGAGGCACCGCGCGAGGGGGTAGCCCGCGAGTTCACGAACCGCTACCCGACCGACCAGCACACCGCGGAATCCGCGCTCTCGCAACTCGACAGGCAGGCCGAGACCGATGCACCGGTTCCGACGGCAGATCGAATCGTCGTGGAGTTCGCCGCCGGGAAAATCGTCGTCAACGCCTGCTTCGGCCACAAGGTGAACGAGACGTTCGGGCGCGTCCTCTCATCGCTGGTCGGCCAGCGAACCGGGTCCTCGGTCGGGATGGACATCGACCCCTACCGAATCGAGTTGGACGTTCCCGCCAAAATCGACGGACACGAAGTCGTCGAAGTTCTCCACGAGACCGACCCCGAGCACGTCGGCCCGCTCATCGAACTCTCGCTCAAGCGCTCGGACACCCTGAAGTTCACGCTCGCGCAGGTCGCCGCGAAGTTCGGCGCGTTGAACCGCTGGGAGGGTAGCGGTCCCGTCTCCATGGGCCGTCTTCTCGGCGCGCTGGAGGACACGCCGATGTACGACGAAGCGGTGCGAGAAGTGTTCCACGACGACCTCGCCGTCGATGCGACCGCGGACCTCCTCCGCGATATTCGGGCGGGCGACATCGAAATCGTCACGACCGGCGGGCGGACCCCGGTCGGAAGCGGCGGGCGTTCCTCGGGACGGGAACTGCTCGCCCCCGAGAACGCCGACGCGAGCGTCATCGAGACGGTCAGAGAGCGAATCCAAAACGACCGCGTTATCCTGTTCTGCCTGCACTGTCAGGAGTGGCAACGCAAGACGGAGGTCGGGAAGGTCAACGACCAACCTAAGTGCGTCCAGTGCGGTTCGACCAGAGTGGCCGCGCTCAATCCGTGGGCCGACGAGGTGGTCAAAGCGGTGCGGGCCGACGACAAGGACGAGGAACAAGAGAAGATGACGAGGCGGGCGTACAACGCCGCGAACCTCGTCCAAAGTCACGGGAAGCGGGCCGTCATCGCGCTCGCGGCCCGCGGCGTCGGCCCGCAGAACGCGGCGCGAATAATCGCCAAATTGAGGGAAGACGAGGACGATTTCTACCGCGATATTTTGGCCAGAGAGCGGCAGTACGCCCGGACGCAAGCGTTCTGGGACTGAGAGAGATTCGAGGCCAACGGTGTAAATTCGTGCGAGAAAATTCCGATTCCGTTCCTATCTTCGATTTATGTCGTTGGTTTCTACATGGGCGTCAGATTCGGGGCAACCATTTAGACGGTCTACGGAGTACGTCCTTCCGGTGGGGACACATTAGTTGGGACTCCGTTCACGACAGATTGCCCGAACAGCCGACGGTAGTCCTCTCGGTGCGACTGCTCGTGACGATACTCCTGTTCCTGTTCGCCATTCGATTGTTGGGGGCAACGACCGACGCGCTCGCGCCGTTCCTCCAGCGAAATCTCCGTCGGGTCGTCGTCGGCGACGCGCCCGCGCTCGGGGCCAGTTGGTTCGCCTCGTACGTGCTGGCGAACGGCTCCATCGTCGCCGC
>NZ_MEIH01000281.1:0-2544 GCF_001723155.1 Haladaptatus sp. W1 | reverse complement strand
GCCGTTTCTTCCGCGGTGTCCCGTGAACGGCGTTCGATGTGCTCACCCACCTCGGCCAGCAACTCGTCGGGACGGTCGTTCGCGTAGTATCGAATCGATTTTCCGCTCGTCAGTTCGAGGCGCACGTACGGTTTCTCGTACTGAATCGAGGAGAGCCACTCGTAACGTATCTCGGTCGCTTCGTCCTTCGAATACGGAACTCGTGCCACCATATCGACGCCGACGCCCTCGTGGAACGTGACCGTCTCGTCGCCGACGAAGACGGTCGTAGTGAAGTAGCGTTCGTCGGGCGTTACGAACAGGGACGCGCCGGAACTGTAGTTCAGCGTGTACGTCGATTCGTGGGGTGTCGTTCCCGCCACGGTTCGACGCACCTGCTTCGTGTACTCCGCGTAGGGGTCGAGCAGGGTCCAGTACGCCCGGTCTATCTCCTTCGTCCCGAGATACCAGAGGCCGAGTCCGCTGGTGAGTCCGACGAGGTAGCCGATGCCCGTTCCGGTCGTCGCGCCGAAGAGAATCGAGAGTACGACAGCGAGCGCGACGCCCATTTCGAACCGCCACCCGAGCCACCAGAGGAACGTGCTCACGTCCCCTATCGTGTCGTCCATTCTTTTCGTGACTGGATTACGTTCTCGCCGATTGAATAGTTTCGTATCCGACCGGAATCGAATCGATGATTCACGGGCTCTATCGATGTCACTGTCCCTCACAGTAGCGCTTCGAAGGAACGCTTTAGCCTGGCGGGTTGTTGTGTTCAGGCGTGTTCGATACTCTCCACAGCGAACTCGAACTGATAGAGCGGGCGCTCGGGACCCTCCTGCTCGTCTCCGAACACGGACCTATCGGGATTCGGCGCCTGTCGCGCATCACCGAACGAGAACACCACGAAATCCGCGCCGCCCTCAAGCTCCTCGAAGAGGAGGGATACGTCGAATCGACGCCCGACGGAGCGACGATAACCCCCGAAGTCCAGACGTTTCTCGCCGGGCTAGACGACGATATCGACGACATGACGGCACGCATCGACGCGCTCCCCACTCGATCGACGGTGCCTACTCGCGCGGAACGCTGACGTTTCGCATCTCGGAATCGCAGTCCGGGCATTCCCCGGGGTGCTGAAGCGCGCTCACCCGCTTGCCGCAGTTCTCACATTCGTACGTTGCAGTCATCTCGGAGACCCTATGCCATGCAGTAAGTTAACAGTAGTTATTGTCGAAAAATCGAACGGTCAGTAGTCCAAATCGTCGGTGGTGTGGTCGAGCAACAGCACCGCGCCGCCGCCGACGAGGACGGCGACGAGCGCCCCGCCGATGACCGTCGGCGTCCACGCGAACGTCGACGCCGCGACCGTCTTCTCGACGGGGAAGCGAAGCGCTCCGACCATCAGGCTGACGAGGAAGGTCAACGTCGCCGCTCGGTAGTGCTCCAGTGCCCACGCAACGACCTTCGAAATAGTCAACAGCCCGACGAGGGCACCGACCATGAACGTCACGACGACGATCCCCGGCGTGACGACGGCCGCGACGGACCCGCCGTCGGCGAGTCCGACGAGCGCGTCCTTGACTCCGTGCAGACTTTCCGAGAGGTAGTTGTACTGACCGAGGAGCATGAGGATGAGCGCCCCGGACACGCCCGGGAGGATCATCGCACTGATGGCGACCATCCCGGTCACGAAGACGAGCGGAAGGGGCGTCGCACCGGTCGCCGATTCGGTCGCACCGGCTATCAGGAAGGCGACGGCGAAGCCAGCGATGGCGGCACCGACCTGCCCCGGCGTGCTCACCGACACCTCGTCGTAGAGGACGATGGCCGACGCGGCGATGAGTCCGAAGAAGAAGCCGTACAGCAGGACGGGATGCTGTTCACTTCCCCACGTGACCAGTCCCGTCACCGCCACGACCGCCGTTGCGATTCCCGCACCGAGTGCGAGCAGAAACGGGATGTCCATCTCGGAAAGGATTCGGCGGGCGTTCGCGCGTTCGTCGGGGTCGTACGCTCGGAGGATGTTCAGCACGATTCGCGGGTCGAACGACGCGACGGCCGAGATGAGTCGCTCGTAGATGCCCGTGATGAGGGCTATCGTCCCGCCGGAGACGCCGGGGACCGCATCGGCGGACCCCATGCAGACGCCTTTCAGGTAGACAGTCAGCAGGCCACGCATTGCACCCGGGTTTCCGGTCGAATCAAAAAACGATTCCCATCCGCGGTCGACACCAGCAGGCTCTCGCTCGTCACCAGTCACGCCCGGCACTACGGGCCACTCGAATATGAGAATGTGGGCTGGCGGGGTGGAATCAAGCGAACGGAAAAACGAAATCGAAACCCCAACCGACGCGCTTCAGTCGCGGCGCGCCACGACCATCGCGGCCGCGAACGTGCCGACCAGACCGGCACGGGTCGACGGTGCGGCGGGACTCGGCAGCGAACTGCTGTTCGTCGAGTCGTTGGCTCCGACGGTGCCGTTTCCGGCCGTCGCGTTACCGCTCGTCGAGTTACCGGCGTTCGCCGGACCTGACGAGGAGTTGTCGGTGGAGTTGTTCGCGC
>NZ_MEIH01000280.1:0-6283 GCF_001723155.1 Haladaptatus sp. W1 | reverse complement strand
CCGCTTGCCGCAGTTCTCACATTCGTACGTTGCAGTCATCTCGGGAGACCCTATGCCATGCAGTAAGTTAACAGTAGTTATTGTCGAAAAATCGAACGGTCAGTAGTCCAAATCGTCGGTGGTGTGGTCGAGCAACAGCACCGCGCCGCCGCCGACGAGGACGGCGACGAGCGCCCCGCCGATGACCGTCGGCGTCCACGCGAACGTCGACGCGCGCGACCGTCTTCTCGACGGGGAAGCGAAGCGCTCCGACCATCAGGCTGACGAGGAAGGTCAACGTCGCCGCTCGGTAGTGCTCCAGTGCCCACGCAACGACCTTCGAAATAGTCAACAGCCCGACGAGGGCACCGACCATGAAACGTCACGACGACGATCCCCGGCGTGACGACGGCCGCGACGGACCCGCCGTCGGCGAGTCCGACGAGCGCGTCCTTGACTCCGTGCAGACTTTCCGAGAGGTAGTTGTACTGACCGAGGAGCATGAGGATGAGCGCCCCGGACACGCCCGGGAGGATCATCGCACTGATGGCGACCATCCCGGTCACGAAAGACGAGCGGAAGGGGCGTCGCACCGGTCGCCGATTCGGTCGCACCGGCTATCAGGAAGGCGACGGCGAAGCCAGCGATGGCGGCACCGACCTGCCCCGGCGTGCTCACCGACACCTCGTCGTAGAGGACGATGGCCGACGCGGCGATGAGTCCGAAGAAGAAGCCGTACAGCAGGACGGGATGCTGTTCACTTTCCCACGTGACCAGTCCCGTCACCGCCACGACCGCCGTTGCGATTCCCGCACCGAGTGCGAGCAGAAACGGGATGTCCATCTCGGAAAGGATTCGGCGGGCGTTCGCGCGTTCGTCGGGGTCGTACGCTCGGAGGATGTTCAGCACGATTCGCGGGTCGAACGACGCGACGGCCGAGATGAGTCGCTCGTAGATGCCCGTGATGAGGGCTATCGTCCCGCCGGAGACGCCGGGGACCGCATCGGCGGACCCCATGCAGACGCCTTTCAGGTAGACAGTCAGCAGGCCACGCATTGCACCCGGGTTTCCGGTCGAATCAAAAAACGATTCCCATCCGCGGTCGACACCAGCAGGCTCTCGCTCGTCACCAGTCACGCCCGGCACTACGGGCCACTCGAATATGAGAATGTGGGCTGGCGGGGTGGAATCAAGCGAACGGAAAAACGAAATCGAAACCCCAACCGACGCGCTTCAGTCGCGGCGCGCCACGACCATCGCGGCCGCGAACGTGCCGACCAGACCGGCACGGGTCGACGGTGCGGCGGGACTCGGCAGCGAACTGCTGTTCGTCGAGTCGTTGGCTCCGACGGTGCCGTTTCCGGCCGTCGCGTTACCGCTCGTCGAGTTACCGGCGTTCGCCGGACCTGACGAGGAGTTGTCGGTGGAGTTGTTCGCGCCGCCGACCGGAAGCGTCTGCTGTTGGTCCACGGAGACGGTCACCGGGTTCGTGTTCTCGCCGATGACTTGACCTTCCGTGACCTGTGCCGTCGCGTTTTTGAACGTGATGCCGTCGTCGCCGAACGTCTTCGGCGTCGAGAACTCGTAGGGACCGACCGCACGAACGCTGACGTTCGTGTAGCCTTTCTCCGTGCCCCACTTCTCGTACCCGGTCGTGGAGTACGGAAGCGTCATCGTGAACGTCCCGTCACCGTCGGTTTTAGCCTGCTGGGTGTAGGTGAACGTGCCACCGTCGGGGAGTTCATCTTCACCGAGGCGGTGATGGTCGTGTCCGCCGGGCCGGTTCCCTGCACCGTCGCGCCGGGGACGCGTTCGAACGTCTTCACCCACGCGGGCGAGGTGCGCAGGAAGTCCTGTCCCGAAGCACCGCCCTGCTGGAGAAGCTGCAGTCGCTGGCTCAGCACCTGATAGTGCGAGTAGACGCTCGTGGACTGCGACTTGCTCTCCTTGACGACGCGGTAGTGTTGGAGCGCCGGAATCCGCTCGCTCGGATACGGGCCGATGCCGCCGATTTGCGAGCTTCCGTCCTTTGCGACGAACTCACGCGCCTCTTTCATCGTGTCGAACGTCCGAACGACGGTTTCGTTCGGACCCTGCGGATTCTGCTTGTACGTTATCTGCTGGCCGTTCTGCGTCCCGGTGCCGACGTCCCAGTCGAGGACGATGGGTTTCGGCTCGACCGAGCTACCGCCGTACTTGTACAGACGGACCATCTGCGTCTCGTAGTACGCCTGTTTGTGCTGGACGACGTAGTTGCCCTGACCGCGAACCAGGATGTAATCCATGAACGTCGATTGCGAGACGTTCTTGTTGAACACTGTCGGCGCGAAGAACTTGACGTTGCCTTGTCGTCCCTTCGTTTCGACCATCTTCCAGTCGACCATCACGTAGCGGGTCTGCTCGTTCTTGTCGCCGAGCGAGTCGATGACGGCGTTCGCCTGCGACTCGTTCTGTGCGAGGAGGTAGTTTGCGGCCGTGGTTGCACCCTCCTGGAACGGGTTCGCGTTGGGGATGCGCTCCCCGTTTACCGTAATCCAGTGACCGTAGTCCCACCACGACATGACGCCGTACGACCCGTCCGGATAGTCGAAGTCGCCGTCGTCTTGGGTGTACGTGCCGTAGTAGTTCATCGAGTTTCCGGCACCGCCCAAGTTACCTTCCTGTGGGGTGTTCTCCTGCATCCACTGCAGGGAACCCTCCCACTGGGTGACCGAACCGGGGCCGGTGTTGTTCCCGACCGTCTGTGCGGTGTACGTCTGCGTACCGCTGACTTGGACGGGGACGACGAGCGCCGGGACGACAAGCATAACGACGAAGACCACCGCGAGCACCTGATACGCCTCGACGTTTCGAATCGTCTCGCTGGCCGAGTCGCCGATACCGACGAAGCCGAGCACCCACCCGAGGAGGTAGGCGTTCAGCACCGCGACCGGGACCGCGAGATAGTAGTTGAAGCGTACCTGCGTGAACGCCGCGGCCACGATAAATGCCGACCAGACGAGCACGAGGAACTTCTCTCCCTCGTGTTCGTCCGCCGATAGCGCGCGCCAGACCATCACCAGCGCGCCGATGATTGCCGTGAAGAACATCAAGCCGTACTGCGGAACGACGGCCGCCGTGAGCGATTGGCCACCGTTCAAGAACGGTTTCGCTTCGCCGATGGTTCGCTGTGCCGCGCCCGCATTGAATCCGACGAACCGAACGAGATTGTTCTGAATCAGGTTGAACAGGTTCGGCAGGGCGACGTAGACGACGAGCACGCCGACCAGGAGAATGCCGAAGATGGCGACCGGGTAGCCGGTCGTCGCGAGGTCGCGGTCGTCCCATTCGCGTGCCAGCCACGCCATGAATCCCGAACCGATGGCGATGGCGAACGCCATGAGCGGTTGCAAGAGCGAGAACTTCGTCGCGCTGAACGTGGCGGTCCCGAACGGCACGAAAAGGAGAACCCCCGTGACGCTCATGCTGACCGACGCGATGAACGCGAGGTGGTCGGGACTGACCCCGCGCACGTAATCCGCAGTCAACTTTAGCAGGAAGAACACGCCGAAGATACCGATAAGGAGCACGCCCGGCGGCCACACCCACAGATAGAGAGCGGTTGCAATTCCTGCGAGAATGCCGTAGCCGAGAGGACGTCGCACCGCCGCGAAGTCACGGTCCGCGAGCAGTTCGAAGACCGGACGTTCCCGTTCCGCGACCGAGACGGCGACCATCATCGCCAGGACGGCGAACGCTTGGAAGAACGGCTCGACGATGTTGTGGTCCGAGAAGCCGACCAGTCCGCGGTTGAGGAAGACGCCCGGAATGAGTGCCAACACGAGAACGCCGAAGAGACCGCCGAGTCGGCCGTTCAACCGCTTCCCGATGAGGTAGGTCGGGACGGCGACGAGCGTGCCGAACACCGCCGGTGCGACCAGCAGCGTTAGTGCGACCGTTTTTTGCGATGGATCGCCCAATCCGACGATCAGTGCCACTGTGGCGACGATCTGGTCGTAGAGCGTGCCGAATTGCCCGACGCTCGTTCCGAACGGATAGTACGTCCACGGGTCGAACGGCATCGTCGCGGGCCAGTGACTGACTGTATACTGTACTTGCCTGAGGTGATACCACGCGTCGTTACCTGAGAAGAACACTTCGCCGTTCCTGACGAAGTTGTCGTAGGACTGCAACCGAACCCACAACATGAATCCCAGCAACACCGCGAGTACGGGGACGTGGTACCAATCTTCTATCTGGTCGAGGACTGAATCGGTAGGAGTGGAGGAATCCTCGACCTGTTCGGTGCCTTGGCTCATCTGGTGGAGAATTTGCTAAAACGCGCATAAGCCTTATGATAGCGGGATGTAAATCACACCTCACATTATTGTACTATATCCTGACTTGATGATGATCTTCAATGTAGGATTACTCAACCGAAAATCATCGGCTGGTGCGACAGCTAACGCAACACTACTACTTCAGCACGCGTCCAGATAGAAACTTTTCCGCGCGAGAACTGCGCAATACACTCGTGATATTCTCACGGATTTCTCGACTCAAGACCGCCAGCAGGCTGATGTACGTCGCCCCACCGAGGCCAACCAAGATGCAAAGGGTAAACCACGATGTGACCACGACAAAACGTTGAACTGCGGAGACAACGAAGAACATCACCATTCCGACACCGACCTGGATACGGAGTAGTCGCGGTGCGAGTTCCACCGACGGTACATGTCGTTTGACGATGACTGCAGTGAACACGTAGATGATTATCTCCGCCACGATGGAGGCGACAACGACACCAATCGGGCCAAACCGAAGCGTGAGAATCACCCCGATAACCACGTTGATTATGAGTGCAATACTCGACACGCGCATGTTCACGTCAGGCCTATCGAGACCGTTGAGCGTTTGGGTCAATGGCGTTGTCTGCGTCGAAAGTACACAGTATGCCGCAATACCGGCGAGGAGTGATACGCCAAGTGTGTACTCTGGTCCGTACACGGTCACGACGAGCGCTCGTGGAATCGCCAGCGCACCGAAAAAGATCGGCACGGCGAAAATGCTCGAAAAAGCGATCGTGTTCGTGACTTCCTGTCCGACAGTTTTCCCTTCTGCCCGGAGTCGACTTACGCGCGGCATCAAGCCACTTCCCGCGAGTGTCGCGACGAACGTTGCGGGAGCCGTTAACTGTGCCGCGATTTCGTAATTTGCCGCCGCCGCTGGCAGTAATAGCATCCCCAGCAAAATCACGTCGAGCCGGTTATAGAGGGTAGCGAAGAAATCCGTCGGGATACTATACCGGGCGTATTGAGCGAGGCTAAAGAACGTGTCGACCGACGGAACCGCTGGTCTCGTCCCGATATAATAGAAGATAACAGGAAACGTAAACACCGTCGCCCCTACTAGACCGTACACCATTCCGTCCGCAGCGTATCCAGTGAGGACGAACACGAAAAAAACTTGTAACGGAAGTGTCAGATACGACCGAAGCGCATCCGTCCACGTTGAAAGTCCGACTCGACCGCTCGCCGTCAATACGCGGTCGAACGCCTCGTAGTTCGACTCCGACACTAACAAGACCACGAACAAGAACGGTGCCATGGCGATACCACTGTACGACCGAAAACGGTCGGCCAACAGCAATCCGATCGCCGTGGCAATGAGGATCCAAACCGCGTTGAAAAGGAACTGCGCACCGACGAGTTCTCGTCGCTTCGTTTCATTGTCTGCAAATTGTTTCTTGCTAGCGGTCGCCCAGCCCATCAAGGGCCGATCCGCAAGCTTCGTTACACTGAACAGTAAGTAGTAGCCACCGAATGCCTTCGGCCCGAGTTCCCGTGCAAAGAGAATACTCCCGAAGAATCCGACTGCTGCCATCGCAAACTTCGCAATCGTCGCCTTCGCCGTCTCACCACCGAGACTCACATCAGTCGCTTCGGTCACATGCCACCTCCACGACGGGCAGCCATATCGAGTGTCGGGACGATAGCACTGGCGAGTGATCGACTAGGCATAGCCGAGACTTTCTAACTGTTCGACCACGGTGTCCGAAACGTGGTCTTCCATCGCTCTTTCGAGGTTTAGCGACTCGACTGCTTCCGAAATTTTTGGTTGCCACTGTTCGTCACCGACGAATCCGTCGAGCGTCTCGTAGTGATACTGCTCCTCTGCGATTCCATAACAGTCCCGGTCGTACTTGTCTGGGTCATTTCCACCTTCTCGACGACTTCCCGCCGACGTTGGGATAAAACCTCGGTACTCGACTAGCCGTGAATCGCGGTTCGTGGGTAGAAGCAAGGATTCTCCCCGAGGACTTGGT
>NZ_MEIH01000279.1:0-2662 GCF_001723155.1 Haladaptatus sp. W1 | reverse complement strand
CTAACAAGACCACGAACAAGAACGGTGCCATGGCGATACCACTGTACGACCGAAAACGGTCGGCCAACAGCAATCCGATCGCCGTGGCAATGAGGATCCAAACCGCGTTGAAAAGGAACTGCGCACCGACGAGTTCTCGTCGCTTCGTTTCATTGTCTGCAAATTGTTTCTTGCTAGCGGTCGCCCAGCCCATCAAGGGCCGATCCGCAAGCTTCGTTACACTGAACAGTAAGTAGTAGCCACCGAATGCCTTCGGCCCGAGTTCCCGTGCAAAGAGAATACTCCCGAAGAATCCGACTGCTGCCATCGCAAACTTCGCAATCGTCGCCTTCGCCGTCTCACCACCGAGACTCACATCAGTCGCTTCGGTCACATGCCACCTCCACGACGGGCAGCCATATCGAGTGTCGGGACGATAGCACTGGCGAGTGATCGACTAGGCATAGCCGAGACTTTCTAACTGTTCGACCAC
Organism: Haladaptatus sp. W1; assembly: GCF_001723155.1. Taxonomy (NCBI): domain Archaea; kingdom Methanobacteriati; phylum Methanobacteriota; class Halobacteria; order Halobacteriales; family Haladaptataceae; genus Haladaptatus; species Haladaptatus sp. W1. The sequence goes on along the minus strand of NZ_MEIH01000279.1, from coordinate 2,190 downwards.
GGTGTCCGAAACGTGGTCTTCCATCGCTCTTTCGAGGTTTAGCGACTCGACTGCTTCCGAAATTTTTGGTTGCCACTGTTCGTCACCGACGAATCCGTCGAGCGTCTCGTAGTGATACTGCTCCTCTGCGATTCCATAACAGTCCCGGTCGTACTTGTCTGGGTCATTTCCGACCTTCTCGACGACTTCCCGCCGACGTTGGGATAAACCTCGGTACTCGACTAGCCGTGAATCGCGGTTCGTGGGTAGAAGCAAGGATTCTCCCCGAGGACTTGGTATGTCGAGATTAGCGAGGTCAGCAAGCGTCGCGTGAACGTCCACGAGGCTCGCTACGCTCTCGGCGTCCGGGATGTCCACGTCACCAGAGATGCAGAGAGGTACGTGGCTTACCTCTGGACGAATCCCTATCCAGTGCAACCATGTATCATCCTCGCCGAGCATTTCGCCGTGGTCTGCGACGGTAATGACTACGTCGAAGTCTTCCTGAACCGCTTGGAAGATTTTCTCGTACATGTCCGATTGATATCGGACGGCGTCGTCGTACGCGGTACGTGGCCATTCCGGGTCGTCGTAGCCACCGAGCAGCGACGGACGCTTTTTGTTTATCTCGGGACGCTTGACTGTTTTATACTCCTCTGGGGGTCGTAAGGCACCCCACCGCTCGGCGTGTGTGGTGATTGGCCGATATTCTCCCCGATCTGTGGCGCGTCTCGGCCACGCCGTCGATCGCGAATCTCTTCTTCGTCATAGCCCCGAAGCATATCTCTGAAATTGGTCTTCGTGGTCTGGACGAACCCATCACGTTTCGTCTGAATATTCTCCTTGCGAGTGTTGGCCACCTTCTCCCGGCGGCGTCGCGCACCCACACGGGTGCCACGCCGGGGAGAAGGTGGCCAACACTCGCAAGGAGAATATTCAGACGAAACGTGATGGGTTCGTCCAGACCACGAAGACCAATTTCAGAGATATGCTTCGGGGCTATGACGAAGAAGAGATTCGCGATCGACGGCGTGGCCGAGACGCGCCACAGATCGGGGAGAATATCGGCCAATCACCACACACGCCGAGCGGTGGGTGCCTTACGACCCCCCAGAGGAGTATAAAACAGTCAAGCGTCCCGAGATAAACAAAAAGCGTCCGTCGCTGCTCGGTGGCTACGACGACCCGGAATGGCCACGTACCGCGTACGACGACGCCGTCCGATATCAATCGGACATGTACGAGAAAATCTTCCAAGCGGTTCAGGAAGACTTCGACGTAGTCATTACCGTCGCAGACCACGGCGAAATGCTCGGCGAGGATGATACATGGTTGCACTGGATAGGGATTCGTCCAGAGGTAAGCCACGTACCTCTCTGCATCTCTGGTGACGTGGACATCCCGGACGCCGAGAGCGTAGCGAGCCTCGTGGACGTTCACGCGACGCTTGCTGACCTCGCTAATCTCGACATACCAAGTCCTCGGGGAGAATCCTTGCTTCTACCCACGAACCGCGATTCACGGCTAGTCGAGTACCGAGGTTTATCCCAACGTCGGCGGGAAGTCGTCGAGAAGGTCGGAAATGACCCAGACAAGTACGACCGGGACTGTTATGGAATCGCAGAGGAGCAGTATCACTACGAGACGCTCGACGGATTCGTCGGTGACGAACAGTGGCAACCAAAAATTTCGGAAGCAGTCGAGTCGCTAAACCTCGAAAGAGCGATGGAAGACCACGTTTCGGACACCGTGGTCGAACAGTTAGAAAGTCTCGGCTATGCCTAGTCGATCACTCGCCAGTGCTATCGTCCCGACACTCGATATGGCTGCCCGTCGTGGAGGTGGCATGTGACCGAAGCGACTGATGTGAGTCTCGGTGGTGAGACGGCGAAGGCGACGATTGCGAAGTTTGCGATGGCAGCAGTCGGATTCTTCGGGAGTATTCTCTTTGCACGGGAACTCGGGCCGAAGGCATTCGGTGGCTACTACTTACTGTTCAGTGTAACGAAGCTTGCGGATCGGCCCTTGATGGGCTGGGCGACCGCTAGCAAGAAACAATTTGCAGACAATGAAACGAAGCGACGAGAACTCGTCGGTGCGCAGTTCCTTTTCAACGCGGTTTGGATCCTCATTGCCACGGCGATCGGATTGCTGTTGGCCGACCGTTTTCGGTCGTACAGTGGTATCGCCATGGCACCGTTCTTGTTCGTG
>NZ_MEIH01000278.1:0-9052 GCF_001723155.1 Haladaptatus sp. W1 | reverse complement strand
GACGGCACAGGACATCGCCCACCGACGGCTCAAGCGCGTGAAGTGGTTCCGCGAGTGGCTCGAAGAGGAGGTTCCAGAAATGGACGCCGAACCGTCCGGGTCGCCGCGCGGTGGACGACACTGAGGCGGCGGAAACGCAACCAGCAGTTTTCGGTCATACGAGCGTCGTTACGGAGTCGTAGACGAAGGACACGCCAGCGAGCGCGAGGATACCGGCGCTCACGTACGCGACGGCGGGTGCGAACGAATCGACCCGCTTTCCGGCCGCCGATAGCGCCGCCGGAAATCCCGTAATCCAGCAGGCGATTCCCGCGAAGAAACCGACGATGATTATCGGCCCGCCAGTCGAAACCGTGAGGCTCCCCGGCAGTCCGGAGAGCACGTCGAACTGACCGGGGTCGAGCAGTCCGACCCCGCCGTCAGCCACCAGATTATTTGATACGGGTTCGTGATGGCCAGCGCGAACGCTTTTCTGAATCCCTTCGCGTCCTCGTCCACCTCGTCGGTGGTGAACGTCGAGGTCGCGTCCTGTGCCGCGCCGTAGGCGAAGTACAGCATCAACAGGCCGCCGACGCCGACCATGAGTCCGCGGACGACCGGCGCTTCCCTGACGACGGCGACGACCCCCGCGAGCGCGAGAACGAAAAAACAGGCGTCGGCGGTCATCGCGCCGAGTCCGGCGAGGAATCCCGACCGCCATCCGCGGAGCACGCTCTCCTCGGCGATGACCGCGTTCATCGGGCCGGGGGTGCGGCGAGCGAGAGCCCCAAAACGACGCCCGCAAGCCCCGAGACGAGCATCTCTATCATCTACCCACCACTTTGCGTGGGACGTGTAAAAGCGCGCGGTTAGAGGTAACCCGTCCATTCGGCGAACACGAGCGCGCCGAAGGCGAGGAAGACGACCGCGGCGAGGAGTTCGAGCCACTTCGTCGGGAGGACTCGCTCGAACCGTTCGCCGATAGACGCGTCGAGACCAGTTCTGAGGCCGAGCGCCGCGACGACGCCGACGAATACCGAGAGCGGCGAGTTCGGAAACGTCGTCGAGAGATTGATGGTCAGCAGTTGGGTCTTGTCGCCGAACTCCGCGAACAGGATGAAGACGAACGTCGTCAGAACCCCGCCGTACGCACCCATTCGAGTCAACAGGCCGTCTGGAAGGAGGGTACCGCTCATACCCACGTCCACTCCGCCGCCGGTGAGCAACGGACGGTCGTCGGATTCTTCCTCGAACGTCACAATCGCGCTCCTGAGCGTCCAGAGGCCGAAGAGGACGAACAAGCCGCCGGTCAGGACGGTGATGGCGCCCCCCGGAAGAACCGTGACGATGACGTGACCGAAGACGATTTCGATGGTGCTCCAGAGGGTGAAGGCCGCCATCGCGCCCACGAACACCTTTTTCGCGTCGTAACGCGAGGCGAGTGTGACGACGACGAGTTGCCCCTTGTCTCCGAACGTGGCGAGCAGGTTGGCGAGGAACGCGGCCGCCAGCGGACCGTAGCCGTCGTAGCGCTGAACGACTTGCTGGAGACCGGTCGCTAACGGCGTCGCTGTTCCCACCATCTCACGCGAGTTCTTCGACGACGGCCCGGACGCGAATCGACCGGGCGATGGTTTCCGGAAGGCTTTGCTCACCACCGTCGACGGCGACCGTCACCATTCCGAAGGGGGCGATGTCCACGATTTCGAGTTCGGTATCCGGCGTGATACCGGCGTCGGCCAGATACCGCAACTCCTCGTCGTCGCGGTCGCTCACGCGCGCAACGACGACGTGGGAACCTTCCTCGTGTTCGGTGAGGCGCGTGGTGTCGTCCTCGTCGATGGGAGAGAGGTTCGCGTCCGGGATGGGGTCGCCGTGGGGGTCAACCGTCGGGTTCCCGAGCGCGTCGGCCACCCGTCGTTCGAACTCCTCGCTGATGTGGTGTTCCAAGCGGTCGGCCTCCTCGTGGACTTCGCTCCACGAGTAGTCCAGATGTTCGGTCAGATAGGATTCGAGCAGGCGGTGGTGGCGGAGCACTTCGAGGGCGACCGTCTCGCCTTCGGGGGTGAGTTCCACTCCCTTGTACTTCTCGCGGTCGAGAAGTCCGCGGTCGGTCAGTTTCTCTATCATGCTGGTGACCGTGGGCGGTGTCACGCCGAGATACTCCGCTATCTCGGAGGTGGCGACCGGCCCCCCATCCTTCTTCTGAAGCGTATAGATGGCTTTCAAGTAGTCTTCCATCACGTCGCTTAGCATCACTGGTCCGAATTAGACAGTTCTAAACCTTCAATTTGTCGCGTGTTCGGCGGTCGTCCTCGCGGAATGTGTCTCTCTGGCATGCGTCGTGTTCTCGTTTCAATCGTTCGGCGACGACGCTGCGTGAACGGAGCGTTCGCCGGAATCGAACTCCTGGAAAATTCGTGCCGGTCGGAAAGCCAATTCGTGAGAGTGGGTGCTCGCGTTTAGGGCCAGTTGCCGCTCTCGCTGTACGCGTCGATGACGCGCTGGAGGGAGACCACGTAGGCCGCGGTTCGGAAACTCGGCAGGTCGTGTTCCTCGTAGGCGCTCGTCAGGTCGTCGAACGCGGAGACGATGATGTCTTCGAGTTCCTCGTTGACGCGCTCTTCGGACCAGTAGAAGCGCTGACGGTTCTGTACCCACTCGAAGTAGGACACCGTGACGCCGCCCGCGTTGGCGAGGATGTCGGGGAAGACGTACACGTCGCGCTCAGTGAGCACGTCGTCCGCATCCGGCGTGAGCGGCCCGTTCGCGGCTTCGACGATGACGTCGGCCTGCACGTCCCGTGCGAGGTCGCCGTCGATGGCGTTTTCGAGCGCGGCGGGAACGAGGAGGTCCACGTCCAGCGTGAGGAGGTCCTCGTTGCTGATTTCCTCGTTGGCACCGGTGTAGCCGACGACGCTCCCCGTCTCGTTCTTGTGGTCTTTCACGTCGCGGGCGTGGAGTCCGTCGGGATTGTAGATACCGCCGCTGGAGTCCGACACGGCGACGATTTTCGCGCCGAGGTTTTCGAGCAGTTTCGCGGAAATCCATCCGGCGTTCCCGTAGCCCTGCACGGCGACGGTCGCGCCCTCCATCTCCTTGCCGAGGTAGTCGAACGCCTCGCGGGCGGTGAGCATGGTCGAGCGCCCCGTCGCCTCGACGCGACCCTCGCTGCCACCGCTTTCGAGCGCCTTGCCCGTGATGACGCCCGGTTCCGTGGTGTTTTCGAGCTTCTCGTACGTGTCCTTTATCCAGTTCATCTCGCGCTGGCCCGTGTTCACGTCGGGTGCGGGGATGTCTTGGTCCACGCCGATGAAGGGTCGGAGTTCCTTGGCGAACGAGCGCGTGACGCGCTCCAACTCCGCCTCACTGTACTCGTCGGGGTCGATGATGATGCCGCCTTTCCCGCCACCGTAGGGGATGTCCACCACGGCGGTCTTGTACACCATCCACCCGGAGAGGGCTTTCACTTCGTCGCGGCTGACGTTGGGGTGGTAGCGAATGCCGCCCTTGTACGGGCCGCGGTCGCCGTTGAACTGCGAACGGAACGCTTTGAAGGTCTCGATGGAACCGTCGTCCATTTCGACGGAGAGGTTCGTTTCGAGTATCCGCTGGGGGTGCTTGAGCCGTTCGAGAACGTCGGGTGACGCGTCGAGGTACTCCGCCGCGTCGTCGATCTGTTCCTGCAAGCTCTCGAACGGATTGGCTTGTTCGGACATCGTTTGCCAATCCCACCCACCCACTGTTAAGCATGACGAAATAAGAATGGGCTATTACCCCTAAATGAGATATAAGGGCACGGGTTAGCTATCAGCCTGCGCGTACTCCATAATCCGCTCGGCTTGCGCGATGAGCGGCGCGTCTATCATCTCTCCGCCAACTCTGAACACTCCCCGGCCCTCCTCGTCGGCCGTCGCTTTCGCTTCCAGGACCGCCTCGGCCCACTCGACCCGTTCCGGGTCGGGGGTGAACGCCTCATTGATGGGTGTCACCTGCGCGGGATGAATCGCCATCTTCCCGTCGTAGCCGAGTTGAATCGCGAACTCCGTCTCCTCGGCCAATCCGTCGGTGTCGTCGATATCCGTGTACACCGTGTCGATTGCGTCCACGTCTTCCGCGCTCGCCGCGAGGACGACGTGTTCCCGAGCGTAGAGCACTTCGGTCCCCCCCTCGGTTCGGGTCGCCCCGATGTCCGCGGAGAGGTCTTCAGCGCCGAAGACGAGCGCGTCCGTCTCGTCCACGGCCGCGATTTCGGCCGCGTTGAGGACGCCGCTCGCGGTTTCGACCAGCGCGAGGATGGGGGCCCGACAGTCGTGTTCGTCGAGCAGTCGGGCCAGCGTCTCGGCGTCGTCCGCCGACCCTGTTTTCGGGAGCATGACGGAATCGATCGTTTCCGCGCCGTCCGCGATTCCTCGGAGGTCGTCGTCCGCCGCGATTCCCGTCGGGTTGACGCGGACGCACACCTCACAGTCCGGGTCGAATTCCGGGTCGGTGAGCACGTCACGAACCGCGGTTCGAGCCTCCGCCTTCCGTTCGGGGGTGACGGCGTCTTCCAAGTCGAACACTATCACGTCGGCCCCCGCTCCGGGCGCTTTCCGCATCATCTCGGGCCGGTCGCCCGGCGTGAACATGACGCTTCGTCGTGGCATGGACGAAGCGACGCGCGGCGTCGATTTCAAGCCACCGAAGGTGCGGGCGGACCGTTCGTTCCCCCAGATATCTTTATTTCCTCTCCCGGAAGTGAACCGGTATGACACGAACGGACGAGTCGGACGAAGGCCCGGAGGCTGATTCGGATAACAACATGGGACTGGGAATCGGTCTCGGTGTCGCTCTCGGTGCCGGACTCGGCGTCGCACTGGACAACATCGCGCTCGGCGTGGGAATCGGCATTGCGATAGGCGTCGCAATCGGGGGCGGATTATCCAACCGGTAGCCGTCGCTGTTTTCGGAAATAACTGCCCGTAGACACGTCAGTGGAACAGGTATCTTCGACACAAAAAGATGACCGCACGCTTTCGTCCGTTTCGTCAGAATTTGACTCGATTCGATGCCCGAACCGAAACCGCGTTAGGGCCAGAGTCCGCGGGCGTTGTGGGCGTCCGCGATACGCGAGAGGCCGACGATGTACGCGGCGTCGCGCCACGTCACGCCGCGCTCTTCGACTTCGGCGCGCACGCTGTCCCACGCGTTCAGCATCTCGGATTCGAGTTCCTCGTTGACGCGTTCGAGCGACCACTGACGGCGGTTGATGTCCTGCAACCATTCGAAGTACGAGACGGTGACGCCGCCCGCGTTGGCGAGGATGTCGGGGATGACGTGGATGTCGCGCTTCTCGAAGATCTCATCCGCGGTGGTCGTCGTCGGGCCGTTCGCACCCTCGACGATGATGTCCGCCTGCACGTCGCGGGCGTTCGCTTCGGTGAGGACGTTGCCGATTGCAGCCGGGATGAGCACGTCCACGTCGAGTTCGAGGAGTTCCTCGTTGGGAATCGGCTCGTGGCCGTCGAACGTCGTGACGGCTTCCGGTTTCTCTTCGTGGGTCGGAATCCGGTCGATGTCGAGGCCGTCCTCGTCGTAAATCGCGCCGTTCACGTCGGAGACGGCGACGACGTTCGCGCCCCATTCGTGAAGCGAGAGCGCCGCGTTCGCGCCGACGCTCCCGAACCCTTGGATTGCAACCGTCGTGTCTTCGAGCGGGTAGTCGTAGTACTCACACGCCTCGCGGGCGATGATGGCGACCGAGCGGCCGGGCGACTCCTCGCGGCCGTAGGACCCGCCGATAACCGGCGGCTTGCCGGTGACGACGCCGGGTTGGGTTTCGCCTTCCTGCATCGAGTAGGCGTCCATGAACCACGCCATCGCCTGCGCGTCGGTTCCCATGTCGGGGGCCGGGATGTCGCGCATCGGGCCGATGAAGTCGCGCAGTTCCTCGGCGAACCGGCGCGTGAGTCGCTCTTTCTCCTCGTTGCTGAGCTCCTTCGGATTGACGACGATGCCGCCTTTGGCACCCCCGAACGGGAGGTCCATGACGGCGCACTTCCACGTCATCCACATCGAGAGGCCGATACACTCCTCCTCGGTCACGCCGGGGTGGTAGCGCATGCCGCCCTTGAACGGTCCCCGCACGCTGTCGTGCTGTGCGCGGTAGCCGGTGAAGATTTCCGTGTCGCCGTCGTCCCGCTTCAGCGGAACCGAGACGCGGTGCACTTGGTCCGGGTGCTTCAGGCGCGCGATGACGCCGGGGTCGACGTCGAGGTGCGCCGCAGCGCGTTCGAGTTGTCGTCGGGCCGTTTCAACCGCCGTTTCCGGTTCGTCCGTGGTCTGCTTCCCAGTAGATGCCATAGTGTGGACGCCTCCGACAGGCTTGCCCGTTTAGTCGGAAGCGACCGGAGAAAGACCTTACCATCCGACACCGCGTCGCTATGCAATACCACGGCACGATGTTCGGGAAAGAACATGATGGAGAGGAGATACGCGCGGGGAGAGACGGGTTACGGGGGAAGAGCGTAGACCGTCCCGGCGACGTCCCCGACGTAGATGGCATCGCTCCCCACCGCTGGCGCGCCGACCAACGAATCGTGTGCCCGGAAATGCCACCGGAGACGACCGTCGGCCCGGTCGAGGGCGAGCAGTAGTCCGTCGTCGTTGCAGACGTACACCAGTTCGTCCGTGACGACGGGCGACCCCCACACGCGTGCGCCGGTTTGGACGCGCCATCGAACGGCCCCGTCCCGCGCGTCGAGCGCCAAGACGCTCCCGTCCGCACAGCCGACGTAGACGATGCCGTCCCCGACGGCGGGCGACGACCAAATGCCGTCGTCGGCCTCGTACCGCCACTCCGTCTCGCCCGTCTCGGCGTCGAGCGCGTAGATGCGGTCACCGTCCACGGTCCCGACGTACGCCGTGTCGCCGATGACCGCGGGTGCGCCAGCGATGGCGAGAGACGGTGCGAAGCGGAAGCGTTCGTCCCCGCCGTCCACGTCGTGGGCGAACAGGCCGCCGTCGAGTCCAGTCGCGTAGAGGGTTCCGCCCGCGATTCGCATCGACGTGAGTGCGCGCGCCGGACTCCGGAACGACGCGGTTTGCTCGCCGGTCACGGCGTCGAGCGCGGACACCTGCCCGTCCCGCGCCGCGACGTAGAGCGTATTGCCGAGCAGTATCGGCGACACCTCCACGCCCGCGTCGGCCTCGAAGGTCCATTCCCGCGCCCCGATCGCTCCGTCGAGGGCGAACAGATTCCCGTTTCGGTCGCCGACGTAGGTCAAATCCAGGCCCGGCACCGGCGACCCCACCGCGTTGGCCGCCTGAAACAGCCAGTCGCTCACGCCGTCCCGTCGGTCGATACGACAGACGAATCCGTTCTCGGTTCCGACGTACACGGACCCGTCCCTGACGACGGGCGAGGTTTCGACCGGGCCGCCGACTTGGGCGTACCAGCGCGTGTGGGCGCGCCTACTGTCGTCTGTCGGAGCTATCGGTGCCGTCCGCTCCGTCTCGACGTCGGAGGAGGATGTTCCGCTTTGGGTCTCCGGTTCGGCGTCGATACCGGCGTCGGCGGGCGCTCGTGACGAATCCGGTGCATCGACACCGCCGTCGGATATGAACGTGGTTCGCTCCTCCGAGGACGCTTCGTCGGTCGTCGTAGACCGTTCGAACGACCATTCGACGCTCCGCGAAATCGTGGCATCGCCGCGTCGCACCACCTGGTCGAACTGAAACTCGCCGGTCGCGTTTATATCGAACGCGTCACGTCGTCCCGTCCCCCCGAACTCCGACGGCGTTTCAGTCTGCTTTCCGTCACGATTCCCCTCCGTCGCCCGTCGCGTGTCCTCTCCATTCATATTTTATCTCTGACCTGACGTTGGACTGATTATCACTCCATTCGAATACTATCTACTTTGTTATGAACCGATTACGCCCGACCATCGGGCGTGCAACAGTCGAAACGGTCGTGACAATCGCCTCCAGACCGACAGGATTTTTCCCCCACTCATCGCAGGAGTTCGCATGACGGGACTGTACTACGAGGAGTTCGAAGTGGGCCAAACCATCGAACACGAGAAACGGAGAACTATCAGCGAGAGCGACAATCAGCGGTTCTGTGATATGACGATGAACCAACAGCCACTCCACTTGGACGCCGACTTCGCGGCGGACACCCAGTTCGGCGAACGGTTGGTCAACGGACTGTACACGATGAGCGTGGCGGTGGGCGTTTCGATTCCGGACACGACCGACGGCACCATCGTCGCCAACCTCTCGTACGATAACGTCTCACACCCCGAGCCGGTGTTCCACGGGGACACCATTCGCGCCCAGTCCACCGTCACGGACAAGCGCGAGACGAGCGACGGCGAGCGCGGCGTCGTCACCATGAAGGTCGAGGTCTTCAAAGTCGATGGAGACGACGAAACGCTGGTTTGCGAGTTCGAGCGGACGGTGCTCTCGCTCAAGAAACCCTAGTGGAAGAACAGTGAGAGGTTCACGACCACGGCGAACAGCCACGGGAGGGCGAGGCCCGCCGGGACGAGTGCCACGTACTCCTGCGGAATCAACGTCCGCCCGACGAACCCCACGCCGAGCGCGAACGCCTTCAACCCGACGAGCGAGAGGAAGCCGAACTGGCCGAGCGCGTGGCGTGCGACCGGGTTCGATTCGGTGAGCCCCGCCTGCAACCCGGCGTACGTCGTGAGTAAATCCCCGACGAGTGCGAGGATGACGACGGCCCAGAGCAATCGCTCGATGCCGCCGAAATCGAACCAGTCCGTTCGCTGATACCGGTAGGAGAACTGCTGATGGCTCATGGATGATGGCGCGGGAATTCCACGTCATCCACACGCACGGCGGAACGGTGCTTTATTATGAACCGGCTTATCCGGCTTAGAGAGGGGCTAAACCCTCGAAGTCGTTCGGCTTACAGAATCGTACCGTGTTTCTTGTCCGGCAGGTCCTTCTCCAAGCCCGCGTAGAAGTCGTAGCGCTGGACGAGTTCCTCGCGGAGGGTGCTCGGCGGAACGATGTCGTCGATGACCATCTCGCTCGCCATGCGGTGGACATCGATGTCCTCGCG
>NZ_MEIH01000277.1:0-2099 GCF_001723155.1 Haladaptatus sp. W1 | reverse complement strand
TTATTACCCGTTATCTCCACACAGAACCCATCTATCGCCCGAATTCGGGAATAACCTCGAAAACGAGTGTATCGTCGTTTCAGCACTTCTATCGCCACAAATCGGCGTCATTGGAGTTATCACGTGTTTTTAGACCACGGGTGGAATTACAGACAGTATGAAGAAACAGCCGCTTCTCGCGATCAGTGCCGTGTTTGCCCTGACTCTGCCGTGGCTCGTCACGGGTATTCTTCAGGAGGTATCCGGTCTTTCGAAGTGGTGATTGCCGGTTGGAAATCATCGATATACTCACAGACACCGACTACCGACGTAAAGCCTTGGGACAGAATGACACACGGTTGCCTCGTTGGTGGTCTGATGATGCAAGGAGAGCACACGGCGTGACAGGATGGGTAGGGGCATAGGATCCACGCCGTGTGTTGGGTTACGACGACTGCAGATTCCTCTTCGAAGGCGATCAATAAAGAAGTCACCCAACCAGAGCGGAAGTGAAACGAAACGCTGGCTCGCAGGTCGAGTGTTCGATCACAACAAGATGAATCGATTCCACATGTGAATACGTACACGACGTACTGGGTGCTGATAGTTAGTATAGAATACTACCCAAGAGCGATCGACCAAACACAGGAGAGACTCTAACGAGTAAATTGGAACTGGCAATTCACACCAGGAATATACTACTCTCTCAATGTCGAACAGATCGGCCACCCATCTAAATCTCGAGATTCTACATTTGTTAAGGTGTCCGACTCCGATTGAGTAACTGGAGAGACACACCTCTATCGATTTGTTCATTGGAAAGGAATCCATAGACGGATACTATAAAATTAATGAAGGGAAAAATGCCGAAATTGAGGATAGCACTCTCTAGACGTGATGGGCGAATATATCCTGACGGTAATCCAAAGACCACACTCACACCCCTATCGATTTGTTCTGGCGGGAAAGAGCATAGTGAGGAAGTCAACCACAGGGAATCCACGAAGGGATAGCTTACCAGAACTCATCCTTTGATAACTTCGGAATTCATATACCCAAATATTACCGTATTCGGCTGACTGCAGGCATATAGAACAAACCGATAGGGGTGAGACAATAGGAGTAGAACCTGGAAAACAGAGAAGGCAACAAATAGCTGCACGTCCCTGTTCTCTGTCTTGTGATCCTATTGGATCCTCTTTTAAGTAGCTGTTTGTCGGAAAATGGGCAGAGGGAACGTAATTAGAACAAATCGATAGGGGTGCGTCCCTCTAGCTAGTTATAGACTAGTACTAGAAAGAAAAGAAGAAAATAAAGAAAACGATTCTCAATTCTGCGCTAATCGTGCCGTAGATGCAACGACGGTCCATTCATGGATTCGACTACCCTCACCACCATTGTGGTTAGAACAAATCGATAGGGGTGAGAGGGTGTACTGGACTCATCGTAAATCGATCCAGACAAAGACTCTTTAACAAATCGTCGGGGGTCAAGGAAGACAGCAGTGTAACCTCCCGACATCCTGTTTCTGAGCGTCATACTGGCAGAAAAGAAATCGACAGGGGAACCTTTTAGTATCATGATAGAGTGGATCAAGTATGCCCACGGATCCTGGTCCCAAGGGAACTCCCAAGTCTACCGGTTCTATCAAAGATCTTATCCTTGAGCAGGAGGAAGCTGCGAGTCTCATCAAGAACCGTTCCCTCCTCGAACCAAACGAGATCGTCGATGAGGAACGGATTGTCGGTCGTGATACCCAACTCACGGATATTACTCAGCACCTTCGCGTCGCGATTAGTAACGAGCGGCCACCGAATCTCTTCCTCTATGGACCGTCTGGGACCGGGAAATCGCTCATCATCAACGCCGTCTGCCAGAACATCGTCGAACTCTGCGAAAGTCGTGATATCCGGTTCGGCGTCATCCAGATGAACTGCCAGAACGTGGGTACCCTCGGTGCAGCCGTTTATGAGCTTGCCCGAAAGGTGGCGAACGACATCGGAACGACTGTCGACGTTCCAGAACACGGCATTCCAAACAAGAAAAAATGGCGCGAACTCTACCGTCTTATCAACGAACACTACGATACGGTCGTGGTCATCCTCGATGAACTCGATATG
>NZ_MEIH01000276.1:0-34081 GCF_001723155.1 Haladaptatus sp. W1 | reverse complement strand
TTCGGCGAACGGTTGGTCAACGGACTGTACACGATGAGCGTGGCGGTGGGCGTTTCGATTCCGGACACGACCGACGGCACCATCGTCGCCAACCTCTCGTACGATAACGTCTCACACCCCGAGCCGGTGTTCCACGGGGACACCATTCGCGCCCAGTCCACCGTCACGGACAAGCGCGAGACGAGCGACGGCGAGCGCGGCGTCGTCACCATGAAGGTCGAGGTCTTCAAAGTCGATGGAGACGACGAAACGCTGGTTTGCGAGTTCGAGCGGACGGTGCTCTCGCTCAAGAAACCCTAGTGGAAGAACAGTGAGAGGTTCACGACCACGGCGAACAGCCACGGGAGGGCGAGGCCCGCCGGGACGAGTGCCACGTACTCCTGCGGAATCAACGTCCGCCCGACGAACCCCACGCCGAGCGCGAACGCCTTCAACCCGACGAGCGAGAGGAAGCCGAACTGGCCGAGCGCGTGGCGTGCGACCGGGTTCGATTCGGTGAGCCCCGCCTGCAACCCGGCGTACGTCGTGAGTAAATCCCCGACGAGTGCGAGGATGACGACGGCCCAGAGCAATCGCTCGATGCCGCCGAAATCGAACCAGTCCGTTCGCTGATACCGGTAGGAGAACTGCTGATGGCTCATGGATGATGGCGCGGGAATTCCACGTCATCCACACGCACGGCGGAACGGTGCTTTATTATGAACCGGCTTATCCGGCTTAGAGAGGGGCTAAACCCTCGAAGTCGTTCGGCTTACAGAATCGTACCGTGTTTCTTGTCCGGCAGGTCCTTCTCCAAGCCCGCGTAGAAGTCGTAGCGCTGGACGAGTTCCTCGCGGAGGGTGCTCGGCGGAACGATGTCGTCGATGACCATCTCGCTCGCCATGCGGTGGACATCGATGTCCTCGCGGTACTCCTCGCGGAGTTCCTGCTCGCGCTGGGCGCGTTCGTCTTCGTCGTCGATGGCGTTCAGTTTGTTCGCGTAGACGGCGTTGATGGCGGCTTCCGGTCCCATGATGCCGATTTCACCCGACGGGAGCGCGATGACGCTCTGCGGGTCGTAGGCCGGGCCGGACATGGCGTAGATACCCGCACCGTAGGCCTTCCGAACGACGACGGAGAGTTTCGGAACGGTGGAGGAAGAGGTGGCGTAAATCATCTTCTTCCCTTTCTCCAGAATCGCGTCCTTTTCCACCTGCGACCCCGCCATGAACCCCGGCGTGTCACAGAGGTAGAGGAGCGGAATCTCGAACGCGTCGCACTTCCAGATGAACTCGGCGGCCTTCTCGGCGGCATCGGGGAAGATGGCCCCGGAGCGCTGTGCCGGTTGATTGGCGACGATGCCGACCGGTCGGCCGTCGATTCGCGCGAAGGCGGTGATGATTTCGCCGCCGAAGTCCGGCCTGAGTTCGAAGTAGGAGTCCGCGTCCACCACGCGGTCTATCAGGTCGGTCATGTCGTAGGCGCGGTTCGGGCTGTCGGGAATTACCCCGTCGATTCCCTCAGGGGACAGTTCGGGAGCTTTCGGCTCGCTCCGCGGCGGTTTCTCGTGAGCCTTGTCGGGCAGGTACGTGATGAGGTCGGAAACGAGTTCGCGGGCGTGTTCCTCGTCGCGCGCCACGAGGTCGGCGCTCCCGGAATGTTCGGCGTGCATGTTCGCGCCGCCGAGGTCCTGCATGCTGATGTCCTCGCCCGTCACCATCTGCACCATCCGCGGGGAGGCGATGGCCATCGCCGACATCTCCTCGACCATGATGGTGAAGTCCGCGAAAACCGGGGTGTAGGCCGCCCCCGCGATACACGGTCCGTAGAGGACGCAAATCTGTGGCACGCGACCGGAGAGCATCGAGTGGTTGTAGTAGTACTTGCCGATACCCTCACGGTTAGCGAAGAACCCGGACTGCTGGTCGATGCGGCCGCCGGAGGAGTCCATCAGGTAGAGGACCGGTTTGCCGTTCTGGAGCGCCCGCTGTTGCATGCGGAGGAACTTCTCGACCCCCTTCGCGGCCATGCTTCCGGCTTTGACCGTGAAGTCGTTCGCCATGAAGTGGAGGTCGCGGTCCTCGAACTCCGCCGCGCCGGTGATGAGACCGTCCGCGGGCAGTCGGTCGTCCGCGTCGAACTCGGCGAATCGACCATCTTCGAACTTCAGACCATCGTCCCCGAACCAGAGGTCGAGTCGGTCGCGGACGAACAGTTTGCCCTTCTCCGAGAGGCGTTCTTTGTACTTCTCTTTCCCGCCCGACTCGATGTCCTCGATCTCCTCCCAGAGGAGTTCCTCGCGCTCCGTCGGCCCGAGGTCGTCCTCCGGCGGTTCACCGGGGTCGCTCCACGTGGCGGTCGGTTCGTCCGCGTCGCCGACGAACACTTCCACCTCGCTGCCGACGTGCTTGGCGAGCGCGCTGGCGATTGCCGAGGCTTCCTCGTCGGTCGCCTCCTTACCGATACGAACTTTCATGAATGTGAATCCGTGAGGCGATTTCAAACCGTTTTCCCTTTCTATCGCGGCAACATTTTCACATCCGTCCCGAGGAAAAACGATGAGGAGAGCCAGAAGCGTCTGCGGGGGGTAGGGGTAGCGCGGAGTGAAATCGAAGGCAGTTACTGGTCGGGCAGTTCCATGGCCGCGACGTGCTCCGCGTACTCTTCGAGTACGGGTTGACCCCAGTACCGAAGCGATTCACTCCGTGCATCGTAGTCGATGATGTTCGCGTCAGCGAGTTTCGGGAGGTGTGTGTGGTGAAGCGATGCCTCGACGCGGCGACGGTAGTCGTCGGGGACGTCGTTGGCCGATGTTTCGGTTTCCCACGTAACGACCTGTTCGACGAGATCGGAAAGCGTCGCTACGCCGTCCGCTGTCGTCGAGAGATAGTGGATGGCGTATCGTCGTCGCTTATCCGACAGCAGTTCGAAGATGTCATCGAACGACGGTCTGCTCACTGCTGGCTCAGCGCGAAGTACGTGGGACGGATGACTCGACGGACGGTTCCCCGAGTCGTCACGGTAGGGTGACTCGTTGCTCATGCGACGCTCAAGAGCAGTTGACCACCATAGATAAAGAATGGTGAATCTAGACATCTAGAAAACTGGCAGCGAAAATGAAATCACCGGCCCCAAGAGTTTTATTTCTAATGAGTTAGACACCGAATAGATTCGGGGTGGTGCGGTGATGGGATTCGATGCTTCGAAATCGAGATTACCGCGATAGTTCTCTGTGACTACTTTCGGTATTGGCGACTGCGACATTCCGGGAATCCTCAACCGAGGTCGATGATTCGAAGAACGGAATTAACAATGCTATCTGTTAACATGGATTTCCAGCGTGCAGGTCGTATCTCATGACTCGACGTACACGCACCGGCCTCGCGGTTGGCCTCACCCTCCTTATCCTCGTCAGCACCGCGAGTCTCGGGGTCGTTTCGATTTCGAAACAGTCCGATGCGCCCCGCGAACGGTCGTCGGAATCCACACGAGCGCTCCCGCTGTTATCGGCGAGCGGGAGTTCGGAGAGACTCCTCCAGCAGACAGGAGCGAATCAGTCAGACAGTGAGCAGGCCGCGACCCGCGGGGCCGTTCAGGGGGCGGCGCTGGCACAGCGACAGGGCGTCACCATCACGCAACAGCAACGACAGGCCGCCATCGAAGGGGCGGCACAGGCAGTTTCCCAGAATCAGCAGGCGTCCGTCGCCCAAGTACAGGCCGCCGCCCGCGGTGCCGCACACGGTGTCCTGCTTCAGAGTCAGCGGGTGAACGTGACCCAGATTCAGTCGGTGACGCGCGGCGCGACGACCGGTGCGACCACGCAGGTACAGCAGGCCAACGTCTCCCAAGTGCAGGCCGCCGCGTTCGGCGCGGGTCATGGCGCGGCCGCAGGAAGCCAGCGGGCGACCGTCTCGCAGGTGCAGGCCGCCGCGCGCGGCGCTGCACAGGGAGCGGCAACCGGCGCAACCGGGAATCAGAAGGCCAGCGTCTCCCAGATTCAGGAGGCCGGTCAGGGGGCCGCGTTCGGCGCGCTCGACCAGCGACAGAGCGCCTCGGTCGAACAGATACAGGCGGCGACCCGCGGGGCCGCGAGCGGGGCGGTCCAAGCCCAACGCGCGAACGCGAAGCAGGTGCAAGTCGCCGCGATGGGCGCGGCTCGGGGCGGCGTCACGCAGCGCCAGCAGGTGAGCGTCGAGCAGATACAGGCGGCGACTCGCGGGGCGGCGGCGGGTGCCGTCTCGCAGGTTCAGCAGGTGACCGTGACGCAGATTCAGGTCGCGGCGCAGGGTGCCGTGAGCGGCGGACTCAAGCAGGTCCAGCAGGCGTCGGTCGAACAGATACAGGCGGCGTGTCGCGGCGCGGCGAGCGGCGCGTTGAGCGTCACGAAGATACAGGTCGTCAGCATCGTCCAGATACAGATCGTCGCACAGGGGTCGGCACAAGGCGCGGTGCAGGGTGCCGTCCAGAAGCAGGTCGTAAACGTCCAGCAGATACAGGCCGCCTCGAAAGGGGCGGCACAGGGAGGCATCACGCAGGTGCAGACCGTTCGAATCACGCAGATTCAGTCGGCCTGCCTCGGCGCGGCGTCGGGTGCCGTCACGCAGAATCAGCAGGTGAGCGTCACCCAAGTGCAGGCCGCGGCACGAGGGGCGTGTGCGGGCGGCGTCACGGCGAGCCAACGCCAGCAAGTCTCCGTCCGGCAGGTGCAAGCGGCGACGAGCGGCGCGGCGGGCGGCGCGATTTCCCAGAGCCAGCAGGCGACCGTGACGCAGATTCAGGCCGCGTCACGCGGAGCGGCGACCGGCGGAGTCACACAAATCCAGCGAGCGAGCGTCCGGCAGGTGCAGGCGGCGTCGTTCGGCGCGGCCGCAGGTGCGGCGCAGTCTGCCAAACAGCGGAACGTGAACGACGCGGGTCAGATACAACGGACCGCGCGCTCCGGGATTTCACAGGCCGAAAGCCGCCTCCAGACGGAGGAAAACGTCCCGCCGGAGACCCTCCGTGAAGCCGCCCGAAGCGAGGCTGGCGGGGAACCGACGCCGACGCAACCGACCACGACGTCAGGTGCGACTACGACGACTCCAGCGGCAACCCCGACGACGACTTCGGCGACCACGAACGTCACTACCACGACGACACCAACTGTCACGACTACGACGCCGAACGCGACCACCACGACCCCACCGACAACCACGACTACCACACCGACCACGAACGTCACCACCACGACAACGACTCCGGCGACCACTACGACCGCTGCGCCGACGACGACCACGACAATTACGACGACCACGACCACCGCACCGCCGACCGCACCGCTCACGGTGAACCTGACGTGCACGAGAATCACGGCGAACGCGACCCAACCCGCGGACTACCGGGTCGAGGCGGTGTTGGTGAACGCCTCGAACCCGCAGTCCGCCGTGCTGGTGACGCAGAACGTCTCGGCGGCGGACTTCGAGCGAGCGCCGAACGGAACCACCACGTGGACGAACACGACGGCCGACCTCAACGTCTCCGGGTACGTCTTCGTCAACGCGACGGTCTTCGATTCGAACGGCCAGCAGGTCGCGACGGCACAGCAGGACGACGTGCAGGCATGCATCCGGCAGGTAGGCGGAATTCCGCAAACGACGGTGCCACAGACGACCGTCAGCGGACCGACCGCGACCGCCGGTCCGACCACGGTTGCGACGACGGGTCCACAAACGACGCCAGCAACGCCAGTAACGACGAGTCCAGTGACGAATACGACGGCCGGGACGTAACTCGTCGTCGCACGAGCGGGGCGGAAAAAACGGAGCGGAGCGTTACAGCGCCGATTCGAGGCGGTCGATGAGTTCCGCGTTACCGATGTGCAGCGGCACTCGCTGGTGGAGTTCCTCCGGCGTCACGTCGAGAATCGATTGCTTGCCGTCGGAGGAGCGGCCACCGGCGGACTCGATGATGTACGCCATCGGGTTCCCCTCGAACTGGAGGCGGAGTTTTCCCTCGGGGCGCGATTCGAGGCCGGGATAGGCGAACACGCCGCCGTAGGTCAGCACTTGGTTCACGTCGCCGATCATCGCGCCGCCGTAGCGCAGTTTGAGTTCGTCCTCGACGTCGCGGGCGTAGGCAGTGAACGCCTCGGGCCAGTCCGGGACGCGGCCGCCGAAGCCGTAGACCGTGGGGTCGTCCGGGAGCGTAACGTCCTCGGTAACGACTCGTTGTTCGCCGTTTTCCACGACGTACTCCGTCACGGACCCGTCGCGGGCGACCATCATCGTCGTGATGGGGCCGAAGAGGACGAACGCCGCCGCAACGAGGTCGGTTCCCTTCGCCGGGAGGGGGGCGTCGTAGATGCCGACGATGGTCCCCATCGAGTTGTTCGATTTGAGGTTGGACGACCCGTCGAGGGGGTCGATGGCGACCGACAGTCCCTCACCGCACTCGACGACGTGTTCGCGCTCCTCGCTGGCGAACTCGCCGACGCCCTCGATGGCGGTCAACTCGGCTTCGAGGTGCTCGTCGGCCCACACGTCCGCGGCCATCTGGATTTCCCCGCTGGGGTTTTCCTCGTCGGCCTTCCGACGGCGACCGGTGAGACCGCCGCGAATCTCGGGGGCGGCGGCCGCGACGGTCGTGAGGATTGTATCAACCGTCTCCATCGTTAGAGCGCTTCGTCGGCCGTTGCGCCCTCGAAGATGACCTTTTCGAGCGCGTCGAGGATGCGCTCGGGGTCGTCACGCTGCCAGACGTTCCGTCCGACGGCGAGTCCGGAACCGCCAGCGTCCATCACGGCTTCGACGCTGGAGAGGAACTCGTAGTCGCTGGTCTTCGACCCACCGCTCATGACGACGGGCATGTCGGCGGCGGATTTGACGGCCCATTCCATCGACTCGCGCGTTCCGGGGTACTTGACCTTCGCCATGTCCGCGCCGATTTCGAGCGCGATTCGGGTCGCGTAGGCGATGACGCTCTCTTTGGTGTCGTTCTTGAGTCCCTGTCCGCGGGGGTACGACCACATGACGACGGGCATGTCGTATTCGCGGTGTGCCCGCTCCTGTACGTCGCGGAAGTCCTCGTACATGTCGCACTCGTGGTTCGAACCGGAGTAGACGGTGTAGCCGACGGCGTCCGCGCCGAGTTCGGCGGCGTAATCGACCGTCCAGTTCTGCGGCGAGTACGGTTCGCCCGTCCAGAGGTTGCTCGTCCCGTTGAGCTTGGCGAGCAGGTTCACGTCGTCGTCATAGGAGGGGTAGTAGGTCTCGGCGATACCTTTCTGGACCGCGAGACAGGTCACCGCGTCGTGGGTCGCGGTTTCAAAGATCTTCTCGGGGTCGAGAGTGTCCGGAACGGAACCGAAGTCGGCGGAGGGTCCGTGCTCCAGTCCGTGGTCCATTGCGAGAATGAGTGCTTTGCCGTCTCGCGTGACTTGCGAGTCAGTCAGCGGAATCATCGTCCCGAACTGCGCCCACGACGTATATGAGTGTACTGGTCGCGCGCGGAGCGGAATGCCCGTTTTCGGCCATCTCGGGAGTCCTATCGAGTATATTGAAGACTACAATAGTAGTAAATTCACAGCAATTCGTGGGCCGAGTCGCGCTATTTAGTAACTCGATTCCGCTCGAACGAAAGCGAGTCGGCGACGCGCTCCGGGTTGGCGATGGCGAGGCTTCGAACCGAGGTGATGCCCGCTTCCGCGAGTTCGTCCGCGAGGCGGTCGTCGATTTCCGGCACGTCGGTCACGGGGTCGGGGCTACTTCGGTCGCGCCACGCCGCCTCCTCCGCTTCAGCCTCGCCGCTTCCGTCCGTCGTGGCGGTTTCGGGCGTCTCACGCTCCCAGTCGCCGGAACTGGCGGCAATCCACGCCCGCTCTTCGTCCTGGAGGCCACGAACTTGCGTGGACCTGTCGGTCAGGTCGTTGCCGGATTCGAAGGACCACGACAGGGAGTGTTCGCGCCGCAGACGACCGGCGACGCCGGGATTGACGCCCGCTTCGCGGAGCATCTCGTAGGAGACGGTTCGGTTTTGGATGGCTTCGACGCCGAACGACGCGTCGTCGATAACCGCCGCCGTCGCTGGTCCGACGAATTTCACGTCCGTCGTTTCGGTCACGGTCACGTCCGCTTTGTGTGTCTCGTTTTCCGTCACGGCCCTCACCGATTCATTTCTTTCTCCCACTCACTCATCTTGAATGTTTCGCCATTCGACCTGTCCGAATAGTTACTGTGTCAACATATTTCTCCCTTCGCTTTCGTTCCGCTATCCTTACAACCGTTCCCGGAGCACTCGCCACCATGCGGACGCTTTCCGATATCGACAGCATCGGCGTAGTTGGCGCAGGTACCATGGGCAGCGGCATCGCGCAAGTCGCCGCCGCGAACGGGTTCGACGTGGTTATGCGCGACATCAAAGCGGAGTTCGTGGAAAACGGGTTCGACACCATCGAAGGGAGTCTCGACAGATTCGTCGGAAAGGAGAAGATGAGTCAGGAGGAGGCCGACGAGGTACTCGACCGAATCACGGGCACGACCGAACTCGACGACCTCGCGGACTGTGATTTCGTCGTCGAGGCCGCCGTCGAGAACATGGACATCAAACAGGACATCTTCGCGGAGTTGGACGAGGTGCTCCCCGAAGAGGTCGTGCTCGCCACGAACACCAGCACGCTCTCCATCACGACCATCGCCAGCGTGACCGACCGCGAGGAGCAAATCGTCGGTTTGCACTTCATGAACCCCGTTCCCATCATGAAGGGCGTCGAACTCGTCGTCGGCGAGAAGACGGACGACGACGTGGTGACGCTCGCCCACGACCTCGCGGAGGAACTCGGCAAGGAGACGTGGGAGTCCGACGACAAACCCGGCTTCGTCACCAACCGCATCCTCATGCCGTGGATCAACGAGGGCATCCGCGCCTACGACGAGGGCGTCGCCGACAAGGAGGACATCGACAAGGGAATGACGCTCGGAACGAACGTCCCGATGGGTCCGCTCACACTCGCCGACCACATCGGACTCGACATCTGTCTCGACGCCAGCCAGACTCTCTTCGAGGAACTCGGCGACCGATACAAACCCGCCTACCTGCTGAAGCGCAAAGTGGACGCGGGCGATCTCGGCAAGAAGACGGGGAAGGGCTTCTACGAGTACTGAACGGCGACGGAAAATGAGGGCCTGAAACCCCTACCGACCGTTTCTGGTGGCGTTCTCCGGCGGTTCGAACGTTCCTTCTGGCAGGTCCTCGTTCACGGAGAGGTTCTCGTAGGTGAAGACGACCGTCGCGTTTTTGATGACTGCCCCGTCGTCCGACGTGGTTCCCTTAGATGGCCGTCCGTTTTTGAGTTCGGCGAGCGTCCTCTCGAACGGTATCGGGTAGTCGGTCTTGCTCTTGACGAGCGCGCCCGATTCGGTGTCTATCCAGAACTTCGACGTGTACCACGAGGCGTTCTTCGGGTCTTTGGGATTGTCGAACTCGATGACGTACACTTCGTGACCGAGGACGGTCGTCGTACCGCGGTACGAAAGCGAGTCGTCCTCGAAGGCGGCCTCAAACTCGTTTCGCGCCTCGTAGATACCGCTGATGAAGTAGTGGTTCGGGCCGCCGCTACGTCGATTACTCACGCGGTACGTGTCGTTGGCTCTGTCGTACGTGATGAAACTCGTCTCGTTCTTGATGACCGTTCTCGAACGCGGCGAGAAGTACTCCCGTCGCTGGAGCATCGCCCCATCGACGTACTTCTTCATGGTGTCTATCTTCCGCGTCCGGGAGTACGTGCTTCCGTTCGAAAGGTGATACGTGCGCTTTTCCACTTCGACGGCGTGGTACGTGCTGATGTTCCGCTGTTTCGCGCGGATGTCGTCCACGACTTCGTGGGCTTTGGCGTCGCTGAACGACGCGGTTTGGGTCGCTTCGGTCGTTTTCGTCGGCGACCTCGCACCGGCACCGTTGCTCGGCGCTTGGCCGACACACCCGCTGATGGCGGCGAGCACGAGACAGACCGTGAGGAGGACGGGAATCCGGGACCGCATCAGCGTTCACCTGCCGTTCGGGTCGATTTCGACCGTGCGGAAGTCGTTTGGGAGTCGATTCGTTCGGTTCGGGGAGGGGGGCAGCCTATCATTTATTTCGAACACAAAAATACAACATAAAACCAGATAAACCGGTCTGGAGATGTAGTTTTTATGATATAATTTCCCGTCTTGTGATTACTCGTACCGGAGGCGAACTGATGCCGATGGACGGCCGAAAATCAGGACAGGTGGAACGGCCGCTCGGAAATCGTTCGGCGCAAGTCGCCGAGAGCGTCGCGTTCGACGCCGCCCGAGAGCGAGCTGATGAGAGCGTGTACTTCCTCGCGCGAGACCTTGATTCCCGCACGGCGAAGCGCGTCCTCCGGGCGCTTTCGTACTTCGCGGAGCGTGCCGACCGCGAGGAGGTACGGAATCGTCCACGCGACGAGACGGTTGCCCCGTTCGCGCGGCATGCTCTCCAGATACGTCTGAGCGTCGTCGGTGAAACTGTGAGCGTGGTCGGCGGTTCGTTCGACGACGGCGGCAACGTCGTCGCTGTGCTCGGGGTCACAGAGGTCGTCCTGCGGAACGTCGGCGTCTTCGAGCCACGTCTCCGGCAGGTAGACGTTGTTCTCGTCTTGGTAATCGACGTACACGTCCTTGGTGACGTTGACGAGTTGCAGGAGGAGGGCGAACGACTCCGACGTTTCGCGGAGGCGGTTCGCTTGCGCCGAATCCGCGTCCCGGCAGACGAGGTTCGTGATGAGTTCGCCGACGGTTCCGGCGACGTAGTAGCAGTACTCCTCCAGTTCCGCGCGCGTCTCGATTCGAAGGCCGCCCTCGTCGGCGTGGCGTTCGACGAACATCGCCATCCCGCCGACGAGTTCCCGAACGGGCGGTCGAACAGCGTTCCGGACGGACGGGGAACACGCGTCGAACGTCGCCACGATTCGTGGCGCGTGTGCGACCACCGACCAGTCGGCGTCGTCGCCGTCGTCGTCCGGTATCCACTCGTCCACGTCCTCGCGGAACTCGTCTATCGTCGTCGAATCGGTCGGGTCGAGGACGGCGTCGTACTGGTAGAGCAGACGCGTCTGTTCGGCGGGCGGAATGTGGCCCGCGTCCTCGATGGTATCGGCGACACGACAGAGGAGATATCCGACACAGATGGCATCGGCCATCGGCGCATCGAGGAGGTCGATGGTGATGGCAAACGTCCGGGAGACGCCTTGAACGGCCTGGTGGCACCACTCAAGGTTTGCCTCGGAGGGCGTGTCGGCGGTCGCGGAGGTCGGTGGGTGGCTGTCCATTCTGTTACTGAACCTTCCGGCCTTTCGGGTTGAGACGCTAAAACCCCTTGGGCTTACCTCTCCGGTGTCACTGGAACGGCTAATCAGTTCCGACTCAAGACGAGGGTCCGGGTTCGCGGTCCGAGTCGCAAGCGCCAAGTCTCGCCGCCGCGGACCCGAACACGAGAATGTACGAGGGCGTCCACGCCGTCCCGGATGGGGAGGGTACCGTCGCACGCTTCGCCGCCACGGCCGCCGACTACGGGTTCGACGGCATCGTCGTCCGCAACCACGGCGACTTCCGAGCCGAATTCGACGCCGAGCGGGTCAGCGACGCCTACGACGTGGACGTCGTTGACGGCCTCGAAATCCGTGCCGACGACCCGTCGCAGGCCAGCGGTCACGTCGGCAACTTCCGCCCGAAGACGACGATACTCCTGCTCCACGGTGGGACGAACAAACTCAACCGCTTCGCCGTCGAGGAAGAGCGCATCGACGTGCTGGCCCACCCGATGCGCGGCCGCGGCGATTTCAACCACGTGCTGGCGAAGGCCGCCGCCGAGCACGGCGTTCGAGTGGAGTTCAATCTGTCGCGCATCCTCCGCGCCGACGGCGGGCCGCGGGTGCAGGCGATACAGGACCTCCGCAAACTCCGCGAACTGGTCGTCAAATACGACGCGCCGTTCGTCGTCAGCGGCGACCCCACCTCGCACCTCCACCTCCGCGGTCCCCGCGAACTGAAAGCCCTCGGGGAAGTGGTCGGCTTCTCCCCCGAACAAATCGAGGACGGGCTCCGGGAGTGGGGTCGCCTCGCCGAGCGAAACCGGACGATTCGCTCCGACGATTTCATTGCCCCCAGCGTGAAACGTGGCCGGTATGAAGAAGACGATTGAGGAACACGCGAACCGATTTTCCGACATCGCGGGCGACTACGACGATTCACAGGATAGCGAGGAGTACCGCGCCTGCGTCTCGCTCGTCGTGGACCACGCGGACCCCGGAGCGGACGATACCGTCCTCGATTTGGGGACCGGCACGGGTGCAATCGCCCTCGCCCTCGCTCCGGGCGCAGAGCGCGTCATCGGCCGCGACATCAGCGAGGGGATGCTGGACGAGGCGCGAACGAAGGCCGAGGAAAACGGCATCGAGAACGTCGAGTTCGGCGAGGGACGGTTCCGGGACCCGAACGTGGACGGCGAGGTCGATATCGTCGTCTCCAACTTTGCCATGCACCACCTCTCCGACGAAGAGAAGCGCGAAGCAATCGAGGCCATCGCGGAACTCGGCCCGAGAAAGTTCGTCCTCGGCGACGTGATGTTCTTCGGCCTCCCCGACCCCGAGGAACCGTTCTACAGCCCCGAAGTGGACGACCCCTCGACCGTCGGGCATCTGGCCGATGTGCTGACCGACAATGGATTCTCCCTGACCGCCGTCGAGCGGGTGCACGAACAGGTCGGCGTGCTGGTCGCCGAACGCACCTGAGGTCTCCGGAACCGGACTCGACTCTTACTTCCCGACGCGAGAGCAGGCCATTCAAATCCACCGCCGCCCAACGTCCGTCAGAACCTCGAATGAAACACCTCCCGAAGCACATCCGGCCCCACTGGCGGTATCTCGCGGTCGGACTCGAAGCGTGGCCCGACGCGGACATCGACCGCCGGTCGTTCCAGCGGAGCATCTGGTTCGCCGCGCAGAACCTCCTCGGCGACGCCGGAAGCGCGGATTCGGACCTGACGGTGTTCTCCTTCGATTTTGAGGACGGAGACGGTGAGGCGCTGGTTCGGGTTCGTCGGGGGCACACGGACGAGGCCCGGGCGGTGCTGGCCTGCATCGACGACGTGCACGGCGATTCCGTCGGCGTGTTCGTCCGCGGTATAAGCGGGACGGTCCGAGGTTGTGAAGAAAAGTATTTAGGTCGCCAAAGGGAAGTTTCGGGCGAGAGAAGCGTCGTGTTCGCGGACGAAACCCGACCCGCCATCACACGGGATGGCGCGCTCGACATTCAGGTCGATGACTCGTTCGTAGGCGCGACGGAACTCGATTTCGAGTGATACTATGCAGGGACAAGCCCAACAGCAGGCGTACGACCGCGGGATTACGATCTTCTCCCCGGACGGCCGTCTCTACCAAGTCGAATACGCACGGGAGGCCGTCAAACGAGGGAGCGCCAGCATCGGTGTCCGAACCGAGGGCGGCGTCGTCCTCGCGGTGGACAAACACACGCGGTCGCCGCTCATGGAGCAGACCAGCGTCGAAAAGCTCCACAAAGCGGACGACCACATCGGTATCGCCAGCGCGGGCCACGTCGCCGACGCCCGCCAGCTCATCGACTTCGCGCGTCGCCAGTCCCAGATCAACCGACTGCGCTACGGCGAACCCATCGGCGTCGAGACGCTGACGAAGGAAGTCACCGACCACATCCAGCAGTACACGCAGGTCGGCGGCGCGCGACCGTTCGGCGTCGCGCTCATCATCGGCGGTATCGAGAACGGCGAACCGCGCCTCTACGAGACCGACCCGTCCGGGACGCCGTACGAGTGGAAAGCGCTCGCCGTCGGCGCGGACCGCGGCGAGATTCAGGACTACCTCGAATCGAACTACAGCGAGGGCATGGACCTCGACGGCGGCATCGACCTCGCCCTGAGCGGCCTCGGAACGGTCAACGACGACCAACTCTCAGCGGATGGCGTCGGCCTTGCCACCGTCGATGTCGAAAGCGAACGCTTCCGAATGCTCGACGACGATGAAGTCGAGAGCTACCTCGACGAACTCAACCTCCTCGAATCCGAGGACGAAGACGAGCCGGAAGAGTAATTTCGACGTTTTTCTCGGGAAACATCTTTTAGGTGGGCGCGTTTACCTTCGGGTATGATATCACTCGACGAGGCGGTGACGGCGCGTCTGGAATCGCACGGTGCTCGCTTCGAAGTGCTCGTAGACCCGGATGCGGCGCTCGCCATGAAACGCGGCGACTTCGACGGCGACATCGAGGACGTCATCGCCGCCGAGGACGTGTTCGAGAACGCGAGCCGAGGGGACCGACCGGCCGAGGAGGATTTGGAGACCGTCTTCGAGACGACAGACCCGCTCGAAATCATCCCCGAAGTGGTCGAACGCGGTGAGATTCAGATCACGGCCGAGCAGCGCAGGGAGATGCAGGAACAGAAGCACAAACAACTGGTCAACCGCATCACGCGCAACGCGGTCAACCCGCAGATGGACAACGCACCCCACCCGCCGGAGCGCATCGAGAACGCGCTAGAGCAGGCCGGCTTCTCGGTGGACCCGATGGAACCCGTCGACCAGCAGGTAGACGACGCGCTCGACGCGCTCCGTCCGGTCATCCCGATTCGGTTCGACGAGGTGACCATCGCGGTGCAGGTGCCCGCGAACTACGCCGGGAGCGCACAGGCCCGAATCCGCCAGTTCGGCGATTTGGAGCGCGAGGAGTGGCAGAACGACGGGTCGTGGGTCGGCGTGATGACGTTCCCCGCCGGGATGCAAAACGAGTTCTACGACCTCGTGAACGAACACACGAGCGGCGAGGCGGAAACGCGCATCGTCAAGGACGAAGACGACCTTCAGACGCGCTAACTCGTCGCACTACGGCCGGTTTCGTTTTTCGATAGCGCGGGCGACTCGGCGAACACAGTCTTTTGCGGAGTCGTCGTGTATTCGGGACGATGGAGGTTCCAGAACGGCGGTCGCGGCTGGGCTGGTGGCTGCTCGCAATCGCGTTGGCGCTGGCGCTCGCGTTCGTCGCCTACGCCTTCGTCGGCACGCTCGTCCTCGGGTTGTTCGTCTACTACGGGTCGCGCCCGGTCTACCGACGGGTAACGACGCGACTCGAATCCGAAACGCTCGCGGCGGCGGCCACGCTGTTTCTGCTCTCCCTCCCGGCGCTGTTCCTCGTCGGCTACACGGTCGCCGTCGGCGTCCGGGAACTCAGCGCGTTTACCGGGACGGGCATCGAAACCTACTACTCGCGGTTGATTCCCGGTTCGACCGACGTTCCGGGGGTGCTCTCGCATCCGGAACGACTCGTCGGGTCCGACCTCGGAACCGCTTGGAGCGATTTCACGACCGCGGCGAAATCGGTCGGCATCATCTCTCGAAGCCTGCTCACGCTATTTCTCTCCATCTCGTTCGCCTTCTTCGCGCTCCGCGACGACGACCGACTGGCAGCGTGGTTCCGCGGCGAGATGGGCGAGGACAGCGCCGTCGTCGCCTATTTCACGGCGGTGGACGAGGACCTCGCCATCGTGTACTTCGGGAACGTCCTCACCGTCCTGCTCGTCGGCGTGGCGGCGACGGTCCTCTACAACGGGTTTGCCGCCATCGCTCCCGGTGCGGTGTCGTTTCCCATCCCCACCGTGTTCGCCTTGTTGACGGGTCTGGCGACGTTCGTCCCCATCGTCGTCGGAAAGCTGGTGTACGTCCCGCTCACGCCCTACTTCGGCTGGCAGGCGCTTCGAGTGAACACCCGTCTTCTCTGGTTTCCGGCGGTCTTTTTCGTCCTCTCGTTGCTGCTGTTGGACCTCCTGCCACAGACGGTCGTCCGGCCTTACATCTCGGGTCGGACGACCCACACGGGACTGGTGATGTTCGCGTACATCCTCGGCGGCGTCCTCTTCGGCTGGTACGGCATCTTCCTCGGGCCGCTGGTGTTGGTGTTCGTCGTGCAGTTCGCCGACATAGTGTTCGGCGACTTGATGCACGGGCGGCGAATCACGCCGTCCTCGTCGCTCTCCATCGGGTCGAATCCGCCGGAAGAAAAGTAACCTCGTCGAAGAGCGAACTACGCGTTCACTCGAATCTCGTCGTCGGTGACGGACGACACCATTTCCTCCTGCAGCGGGTAGGTGTCCTCGTCCCGGTCGCCCCACCCGAGTTTCGATTTCACCTTGTCGGTGACGCCCGGGTTGGGGTCGACGTGGGCGGTGCCGTGCTGTACGTCGGCGACGATACCAACCTCATCGCCCGATTCGTCCACCACTTTCTTCCCCTCGTCGTCGTCGGTTATCTCTGTTACCATCGCGTTCGTACACTCGTCGCTTTTGCTGGTACCAATCGTGGCTGCTCATTCAGGGGGCTTATGAGAATCAGTTCTCACCGGGGAGCAACGGATGCTCGTCCGGTGCACGGGCGAGTTGTCGCTGGGCGGCGTCCCACTCCTCGAAGTAGCCGTAGTCGGTCATCGTGGACATGCCCGCGAGGGCGGCCCGGAGACTCAGGCCGACGAGCGGAATGTCGGCGACCGTGATGATGACGTCCGCTTGCAAAATAACGCCGTCTCTGAGTATCACGTCGAGCAGATCCACGACGGCGTGGTCGTCCTTCGTCGGCTTCATGCGTCCAACTCCGGTGCGAACGAGTAGGGCGGCCACGGCCCCGTGAACCTGATTTCGACGCCCGGTTCCGACGCCACGTCGTCCAGCACGCGCCCGATTTCGTCCTCGTTCTCCTCGTGAGCCAAGAAGGCGACCTGCACGACTTCCTCGTTCGTCTCCGACCCGAGCACGTCCCCCGTCGAATCCATCGTCTCGAACGCCGAGACGAGCGGGTCGAGGTCGTCCCGAAGTCGATTCGTCAGGTCGTCCTTCCGCGCCTGTCGGAGGTCGCGGAGGCGGTTGTCGTACTGCTTTTCGAGCAGGAATGCCGTTCCCTCGGTCGCGTCGTCGATTCGCTCGCGCAAGTCGGTCAACTCCGCGTCGTTCAATTCGAGTTCGTCTCGAACTCGGTCGTCGTCCCACGCGACGCCGACGCGGTACTCCCAATGGCCCGCTAACTCGTCCAGATGGGACGCGAGCGTCTCGGACTGGTCCGCGAGCCACGCCGACACAGCGTCGTCGTCGCCCTTGAGAATCGTGTCGAAGCGGAACGGGAGCGGGGTGCCGAACGCCTCCCCTGCGGCGTCCACGACCGACTGGTGGGTTAGCAGCCACTCCCGAACCGTCCCGAGGTCGTCCGAGTCGAACGGCGAATCACAGGGCTGGACGACCGCCCCCAAATCGCCGTGTTCGACGACGGAAACGGGGTCGCCCTCGATTCCGGCTTCCGAAAACTCGATGTCGTCAACGGCCCCTTCGTCGGCGCTCTCCACGACGCAGTAGAGGTACCGCCCCTCCTCGAAGGTCGGTTCAGCCACCGAATCCCTCCAGACCAGGTTCGCGGTTCGCCATATCGACCAGCGCGTCCGAAATCAGGTCGTCCAAGTCGCCGTGGAGGTTGTCTACCCCTTCTTCGATGCCTTCGGATTCTTTCAATCGCTCCAGTTCGTCCTCGATGGCCGCCAACTGCGCTCCGAGTCGCTCGATTTCTTCCGGCGAGAGGTCGTCCTGTTCCATCCGCCGGACCGCCTCGCGCTCCATGGCCTCGACGAGAAGTTCCACGACGGTGATGACGAGCGCGACGAGTCCCTTTCCGGCGTCGTCGCCGTCCACTTCAATCGCCGTCATGCTCCGCCTCCGCCGTCTGGGACTCTTCGTCGGCGTCTTGTTCCACCTTCGATTCCGCCTCTTCTTCGCTTCTCTCGTCCGCTTCCGCCTCCTCTTCGCCTCCCTCGTTCGACTCGGCGTCGGCTTCCGACTCCTCGTACTCGTCGTCGGGGTCGACGCCGACGGTCACGGTTTCCGACTCGGGCAGTTCCTCGACGTTCGCTGCCTCCTCGACGCGCTTCATGTCGGTGCCCTCCGGGAATTCGAGGCCGTACTGCGCGGCCGTCTCGAACGACGCGATAGCGGCCCGGAGTTTCACGCCGAGCAGTTCCGTCTCGCCCACCGTCACCACGATGTCGGCATTGATGACGACGCCCTTGTCGAGGAGGAGTTCCAACATCTCCGCGAGGTCGGACTGGCTTCGGGTGGGACCGGTTTCACCCATCGTCTTCCTCCTCGAATCGGTCGCCGTAGATTCGTTTCGACCCGCCGCCGGACGAGTGCCACCCGCTCTTCGGTACCGTCGAGTAGCGCGCGACGCCACCCATGTCCGACCGTGACCCCGCCATCGTGGAGTACGCGGACGGGTTATTGGACGACGGCTGTCCCGCGCCGCCCATCGACTCGTTCTCCTCCTTGACCTCCTGCAGGTCGTTTCGGGTGTCCATGAGCTGCTCGCGGAACTCGTCTACGCTCTCTTGCAACTGGTTCCGTAGTTTCGACTCGTACAGTTCGGACTGCACCTCGCTTTTGAGGTCCCCGTCCATCATGCCGTCACCGTCGTCGTCCCCGTCCGAATCGCCGACCCCGACGTCTTCGAGCGCGTCGGTGAACTCGTCGCTCTCGTTCCACAGACTTCGGACGTCGGTGGACGACCACAGTTCGCGGAACTCGACGGCGCGTATCAGGCTTCGAACGTCGACGAGTTCCCCCGGGTCGCCCTCGTCGACGGCGTCCGGGGTGTCCTCCAACTCGATGACGTCCGGGAGTTCGGACAGTTCGACGACCTCGGGAGCGTCGGTGAGGTCGAGTTCGTCGAGCACGTCCTCGCCCTCGTCCAGTACGTCCCAGAGTTTTTGCGCTTCGCGCGAGACGTCCTCGAACGAGTCGGCCGCCTCGAACGCCGCCGTCAGCCCGTCGAATCCCGACCGCACGTCCTCGGTGAACGCGTCGATTCGGTCGCTATCCATCGGGCAGCCCCCGACCGATGCGCAGTTCGAGGATGTAGTTGTTGTACGATGCGTTCGTGACTCGCGCGGCTTCCCAGTCGAGGGCGAGTCGTTTTATCGGTCGTTCGCCCTCGCGGACCTCCACGGTACCCGTCTCCGCGTCGAACGAGACCCCGAGGTCGTCCTTCGAAACGCCGGGGAGGTCGATTGTGACGACGAGTTCGCCGTCCTCCTCCCGAGTGTTCGTCAGGTATTTCTGTTGCCGCTGTCTGGACTGGCTCCGTTGCTTTCGAGGGGCACCCGATTCGATGGAGCCGACGGAAATTCCGTAGTTGATTCTCCCCCGTGGCGTGTCACGGCCGCCAGTGTGTGCGCGTGTCGTGTCGTCGTCCGAGAGTTCGTTGGCCAGTCTGACCAGCCGTTCGATGAGTTCCATTATCGTTTCACCTCGACTTTCCCGTTTCGCAGCCGTTCGTGGGCCGTCTCCGCGACGTCGAGTCGTGTTTCGAGGGTCGCTTTCCGCTCTTCGTACTCCTCGTCCGACAACTCGCCGAGTTCGTACAGCAGGTGCGTCTCCTTGAGTTCGTCCTGAATGCCCGCGACGTCGTACATCTCGTCCACCGCCAGCGAGTGAAGCACGTCCACCATCGACACCAGCGGTTTGAACAGCAGGTCGTCGACGATGATCATCGCTGGGCTCCGACGTGGATGTCCACGAAGTTGTACGGTGCCCACGGTCCCGTAAACTGGACGGTCAACTCGTCGTACTCGTCGCGTATCTCCCCCACTTTCGCCGCGAACGCCTCGCGGTCCTCAGTCGCCACGAGGTACGACCGGTTGAGGACGAGGCGGTCGCTGAACAGGTCGTCCTCCGTCTCGCTCTCGGCGACGGCCGCGAGTCGTTCGCTCACGTCCTCCCGAATCTCGTCGCGCGGCAACTCGTCGTCCTCCCCGGCCACGAGTTTGACGCCGAGTTCGACGTGTCCGTCGACCTCGTTGAGCGCCTTCCTGAACGCGCGGCGTGCGCCTCTGAGGACGCTCTTCAGGGTTCGGTTGTCCTTGAACGCCATGCCGAACTGCATCGGCACCACGGCGTCCACGTCGTCACGTTCGAGGACGTCCCGAAGTACCTCGTCGTGTGTCTTGCTATCCTCGTCGGTTCGTTCGGGGTCTGTCGTGTCGATATCCGAGACGACGGCGGAAAGCGACCGGTACGTTACCGTGTACACCTCGTCCGTGTCACCTACCGTGTCCGTGTCGAACTCGAAATCGTTCTTCTCGATAACCCCGTAGACGTATCGGTTCGAACTCATCGTTTCATGGAGACGGTGCTCCTACGACTGGAAACCGACGTGATGTGCGTTAATAAGTCGTGTGGCGGAGAGTGCAAGCAAACGCCGCGTCCGCGGCGTATCGGTGGCCGTTCCCGACCCCCATCGTCCTCCGGAGGACTCCGTGAGAGGAGTCCGAGTTTCGTCACTGTGCGGCTTTTCGTTGGTCCAGTTCGTCCATCAGGTCGTTCGCCAACGCTTCGAGGTCCTCGTTCGAGAGTTGGTCGAGTTCGACTTTCGAGTCCTCGGAGTCCGTCTCCCCCTCATCTTCGCTTTCCGACTGTTCGCTTTCGGATTCTTCGTCTTCCGACGACTGCTCGTTTTCGTCTTCACCGCCGTCAGCGGACTGTTCCGCTTCATCCTCGTCTTCGTGTTCGCCTCCACCGATGCTGCTCGCGGTGGCGATTATCTCCTTTGCCTCCTCCTTGCTCACTTCGAAGGCGTCTTGAACTCGTTCGCGGACGAGTTGTTCGCGGGTTTTCTCCCCCTCTTCGTCGCCCGTCTCCTCGTCTTCATCGGCCTCTCGCTCGGCCTCGAAACGGGATTCGAGGCGGTTTCCGAGCGATGCGCCGACCTTCCGCCCGACGACCATTCCGAGCCCACAGCCGACGAGGCGACCGAGGTCCCGTCCGATGGTTTGCCCGTTTTCCGCTTCCATTTCGGTGAGTTCGTCGACCAACCCTTCGAGGGTCACGTCCTCGCCCACGTTCTGTTCCACCAACGTTCGTACCGTTCCTGTTTCGTCTTCGGTCATATCGTCCCCCATTTACGGCTCCTCGGCGTCGAAAATCTCGTTCTGCGTTTCGACGCGGCCGCGTCGGTATCGACCGGCGCGACCGTAGCCTCGGATGGAGCCATCCGGCCCGAGGCTGATGACGTACCGCCCGAGGATGTCCTGGGTGTCCGGAATCGAGTTTCGTTCGACGACTTCGGCGACGACTCGCCATCCGTCTTCGTCCTGTTCCTCGACTTCGACGACGTGGTCGAGCGGCGACCCGATGAGGTCCTCGGCGATGGCTCGCCCGACGTCCCTCGCGTCGTAGAGATCGAGTTCGCCCTCGGTATCCACGACTTCCTCCGCATCGACCGATTCCTCCGACTCCGCGTCGGCCGACGAACCGTCTTCCTCCTGCCCCTCGACCGCCGCGGACAGTCGACCGAGCACGTCGTCGAGTTCGCGTGTTTCGGAACCGCTCGCTTGTTCGGTCATCGTTCCCCCGAAAGCGAATCGGGACCGAGTGCCATAATACGTGTGCCTGCAAACCGGCTTCCGGTTCGGTGCCGTTACCGGCGAAATCCGTTGCCGAACCCGCCCCTTTAAAAGCAACTTGCAGGGTCGGCCCTAACCATAAAATATCGTCCACCTGCACTACTCAAGAGAGGGAACAACTATGGTACAAGCAGAACCAAACTCGTCGAGTCTTGCGGACGTCCTGGACCGCATCCTCGACAAAGGTGTCGTCATCGACGTATGGGCGCGCATCTCCGTCGTGGGCATCGAGGTGCTCACCGTCGAGGCACGCGTCGTGGTCGCATCGGTCGATACCTTCCTCCACTACGCAAAGGAGATGGCGAAGTTAGAACGAGCATCCTCGGAGGACGAAATCGACTTCGAGCAGGTCGAGGTCGCGTCCCCCGAGGCCAGTACGTCATAAGCACAGCCTGAGAAAGCATGTCCGAAGCAGAACAGTGTCGGGCGCTCACGGAGGATGGAGAGCGATGCTCCCGCCCGGCGCAGAACGACGGTTTTTGCCACCAGCACGGCCCGGATGATGAGACGATAGACGACGGTAGCGACGGAAACGAATCGGAAAGCGACGAGGGAAGTAGCCAAGAGGAGAACGTGGAAGACGAAACCGAACACGAAGAGGAGAACGGAAACGATGACGCCGACCGCGAGAAGGCAGCGGAGAACGGCGAATTCGACGTGATGGACGTCCGCGAGACGGTCGAGGACGTCGCCGACGATTTGGTCGGGCACCCGCTCGACGGAATCATCGAAATAGCGGATGACGGCGACGGCTGGGAAGTCGTCGTCGAAATGGTAGAACGGAGCGCGATACCGGACACCCAAGACATCCTCGGACAGTACGAGATTTCGCTTTCCGAGTCGGGTGACGTGAACGGCTACTGCCTCAGGGAACGATACCGCCGGGGGATAGCCAGGAGTGGTGAGCTATCCCTTTCGGAAGCCGATCATGAATCCGCCGATGAATCCGGCGCTCACGGAGAGCGTCGAGAGCAGCGTCGTCAGCCACGACGGCGGCGTCCCGTTTCCGGCGGCTTGACCGGTTTTCAACAGTCCAGCCGAGAGTTTCTCCCAGTCTACCGTTAGTATCCCGCGCGATTCGAGGAACTTGAACAGGGCGAGTTCGAGGCCGACGATGACCGCGATGAGTTTCGCGATTTTCTTCGCGGCGAACCCGATGATGCCGCCGATGACGGCACCGCTTCCCAGTTGGAGTCCGAGTTGTTGAGGGTCTATCCCGACTTGCATCGTCACACCCAGAACACTGATAGGTTAAATTTCTTGTGGTTTTGGACGAATACCAAACGAAAAGACGGCGGAAACGGCGGCCAGTTCGGGGGTCCGTCCTGCCGACTATTTGACATGCAAGCGACATCACTCCGGGGAGCCAGTCGCTTCCCGAAACGATACCACCGACGCGCTCCCGATGGTTTTAAACAGATGAACGACCCGATATAACATATCAATGGCTTTCGAGGACCTGCTAAGCGACCCGGTGATTCAGAAATATCTTCACGAATTGGTCGGGCCGAAAGGAATGCCGGTCGCCGCCGCGCCGCCGGACGGTGAAGTGACCGACGAGGAACTCGCGGAGGAACTCGACCTCGAACTCAACGACGTTCGACGCGCGCTGTTCATCCTCTACGAGAACGACTTGGCGACCTACCGACGCCTCCGCGACGAGGATTCGGGGTGGCTCACCTACCTCTGGACGTTCGAGTACGACAAGATACCGGAGAACTTGGAGGAAGAGATGTACCGCCTCCTCGACGCGCTTCAACAGCGCGAAGAGTACGAAAGGAACCACGAGTTCTACCTCTGTGAAATCTGCTCGCTCCGGTTCGAGTTCGGCGAGGCGATGGACTTCGGCTTCGAATGTCCCGAATGTGGCTCGCCCCTCGAATCCATGGAGAACTCGATGCTCGTCGAGTCCATGGAGGACCGAATCGACGACCTCGAAGACGAACTCAACGTCGAAACGCTCGGTGCATAATGGTCGTTCTCGCAACCAAAGTGTACGTCAGCGGCGACGCGAAACGACGCGCACTCGACGGTCTCCAGTCCCTCGTCGAAAACGCGCTCGGCGACCTTGACGTCGAGTTCGACATCGGCGTCCGGCACGACGATTTCGTCTCCGTCACCGTCGAAGGAGAGGACGAAGTGGTCGCCCGGAACGTCCTCGCCGAGGAGTGGGGCGAAGTCACGCCGAACCTCCGCGACGGCGACACCTACGTCGGCACGCTCGAATCGTGGGACGACGACGGGTTCGTCCTCGACGCCGGACAGGAGGTTCGGATTCCGGCGGCCGAACTCGGCCTCGGTCCCGGCAGACCGGAACAGGTCGTCGAACGCTTCGGACTCGTCCAGCACATGCCGATGGAGTTCGTCTACGCGGACGACGGCTCGTCGCGCCTCTCGGACGACGAGCGTGACCGCCTGTTCGACTGGTCGCGCGGGAACGGCCGCGTGAACGTCAACAGCGCGACGCGGGGCGAGGTCCGGGCGACGGTCAACCGCGCCGGACACGCACAGGACATCGTGACCGTCGAGCGACTCGGCGTGTTAGAACAGAGCATCGTCTGTACCGAAAACACCGACCCACCGGGACTGCTCGCCAGCATCGGCGGCTACATCCCGGCCGAAATCCGTTGTGTAATTCCATGAGAAAACGGCTCGCCCTCGGAATTGGTCTGCTCTTCCTCCTCGTGGCCAGTGCTGGCTGTACTTCCGTGTTCGGGCCGGGCGAAATCAGCCAGCAGAAACTCTCGCGGAACGCGACGTACGACTGGGACACCCCACAGGACGTGACGTACAACGTCACGAGCAACCAGTATCAGGTGGTCTACGAACTCGACAAGAAGGGGACCCTCGAAATCCACCAGGAGGAATCCTTCGGCGAGGAGGCACCCGTCGAGATTTCCGCCGTGCAGTTCCGCTACCCTAACGGCACCGTTGTCGACGCCGACCACATCGAGGTGAAGAAGACGAAATCCTCGACCATCATCAAACCGCCACAGGGACAGGGACAACTCGCGTACACGGCGTCGAGACAGGGCAAGACGTTCTACGTCCCGACCTACTTGAAGGACAAGACGTACGAGGTGACCATCCCGCGCGGGATGCGAGTCGATACATTCCTGTTGAGCGACGTGCGTCCCGGCGGCTACGAGACGACGATGGAGAACGGTCGTGAACACATCATCTGGTCGACTCCGGTGAAATCCGACAGCATCTCGGTCCGCTACTACCTCGGGCGCGACAAGTGGATATTCGCCGGAATCGTCGCGCTGGCGCTGCTCATCGGCTTGGTCGGGTTGGCCTACTACCGCTATCAGATTCGACAACTCGAACGCCAGCGGGAGGAGATGGGCCTGAACATGGACATCTCGGACGACGACGTGGGCGACGGGCCGCCGCCCGGAATGTGAGAGCACTTTTCTTCATCGCGGTCAACGGTTCGGTATGAACGTTGCGCTGGTAACAGTCGGAGATGAGATTCTCTCCGGGGATACCGTCAACACGAACGCCGCGTGGTTGGGCGAGCGACTGACCGAGCGCGGCGTGGCCGTGGAGCGGGTGTTCGTCGTTCCGGACCGCGTGGGCGACATCGCCCGCGTCGTGAACGAAGCCCGCGCGGAGTACGACGCCGTGCTCGTCACCGGCGGCCTCGGCCCGACGCACGACGACCTGACGATGGAGGGCATCGCGGCGGCCGTCGGCGTTCCCGTCGAGGAGCACACGGAAGCCGTCGAGTGGATAGAAGCGCACTCGGATTACTCGCACGCCGACCTGACGTCGGGGACGACCCACTTGCCGAAGGGGTCGCGGATGCTGCCGAACGACGTCGGCGTCGCCCCCGGCGCGGAGATAGAGGACATCTACGTCCTGCCGGGCGTGCCGAGCGAGATGCATTCGATGTTCGAGCGAATCGCCGACGAGTTCGACGGCGAGCCGTACTACA
Organism: Haladaptatus sp. W1; assembly: GCF_001723155.1. Lineage (NCBI taxonomy): Archaea > Methanobacteriati > Methanobacteriota > Halobacteria > Halobacteriales > Haladaptataceae > Haladaptatus > Haladaptatus sp. W1. Next base: position 8,671 of record NZ_MEIH01000276.1, on the reverse strand, counting down.
ACGAGACGGTTCCCGCGGGCGAACCCGAGAGCGCGCTGCTCGATCGATTCGAGACGCTCCGGGAGCGGTTCGACGTGAAAGTCGGGAGCTATCCGGGCGACTACGTGCGCGTCAAAATCGAGGGAACGGACGAAAACACGGTCCAAAACGCCGCCGAGTGGTTGCGCGAGCGAGTCGAAGCGCCGGACGAGACGAACGCCTAGCGGAGAACCGCCTCGGTTATCTGTAGAAGTAGGCGAGCCACGCCACGGTGAACGCGAGTCCGACGACGAGAACGACGATACCTGCTTCATTCGCGGGAACGGCTTCGAGTGGAATCATACCCGGCGGTTATCGGCGCTGTCTCTTAAGGTTTGAGAACTACACCCAGTGATGCCGTCGTTCGATGAGCGATAAACTCGCGGAAGGACGAGCACTGTACCGACCGAGGAATTCCCGCAAACGAACCGCTTTTGGGCGGACCACTCCAACGCGAAGGCAATGAACGTACTCGTCGTCGGGGCGGGCGCGATGGGTCGCTGGTTCGCCGAGGCGATACCGGGCGACATCGCGTTTGCCGACGCGGAACAGGGGGTTGCGGCGGAGGCCGCCCGAGCGGTCGGTGGGCGAGCGGTCGCGCTGGACGCCGACGAATCATTCGATGTGGTCTGTCTCGCCGTGCCGATTCCGGCGATTTCGGAAGCCATCGCTGAACACGCGCCGAAGGCCGACCGGGCGATGCTCGACGTGAGCGGCGTGATGGCCGAACCGGTCGAAGCGATGGCCGAACACGCGCCGAACGTCGAACGGGTGAGCCTGCATCCGTTGTTCGGAGCGAACACCGCGCCGGGGAACGTGGCCGTCGTCGCGGACGAATCGGGACCGGTCACGAGCGAACTGTTCGACGCGATCGAAGCGCGCGGGAACACGCTGGTCGAGACGACGGCGGCGGAGCACGACGACGCGATGACGACGGTGCAGGCCGGGACGCACGCGGCGGTGCTCGCCTTCGCGCTGGCCGCGAACCCGGTCCCCGAGGGGCTTCGAACTCCCGTCTACGAGGAGTTGGCCGACCTCGCGGACCACGTGACCGACGGGGAACCGCGCGTCTACGCCGACATTCAGGCCACCTTCGACGGCGCGACGGACGTGGCGGAGGCGGCGAAGCGACTGGCCGACGCCGACCCGGCAGAGTTCGAGCGGTTGTACCGCGAGGCGGCGGAGAGCGAGGTGGACGAATGAACGCAGAGCAGCGCGAGCAGGTGCTGTCGAACGCGAAGTACCTGCAGGACGTGCGGCCCGTGGACCCCGAGGAGATTTCCGAATACGTCGAAGGTGAACCGCATCCTGCGGTCGTCCGGCAGGTGCTCCGCGAGGAGGCGGGGTCGCTCGGCTTCGTGGAGCGCGACGACGGCACCTTCGAACCCGCATCCGACGACCCTGTTCGCCCCGAGTTCCGCGATGTCGAGTCGTTCCCCGAAACGTACGGTCGAAAACTGGAGGACCTGCTGGTCGCGGAGTTCGGCGCGGGGTGGCCGGACGGCGCGTCGGGCGACGAACTCCGGCGGACGATTCGACGGCTCAAGGAGGACTACTTCGCCCAGAATCCGGTCGAGTACGATTACCGCGTCGCGCTCGGCTACGCCATCTACCATCTCCCGGATTACTACGCCGTGGTCCAGTACGTCCTCTCGGAACTCGCGGGGCGGGGCCTGCTTCCCGGAGAAATTCGCGTGCTGGACGTTGGCGCAGGGGTCGGCGGCCCCGCGCTCGGCCTTCACGATTTCCTCCCGTCGGAGACGTTCGTGGAGTATCACGCCGTCGAACCGAGCGACGCTGCGGACGTTCTCGCCGCGATGCTGGAGGAGACGGGCGAGAACTTCTACCCGACCGTGCACCGCGACACCGCGGAGGCGTTCGAACCCGAGAACGGCGAGGCGGAGTACGACCTCATCGTGTTTGCCAACGTGTTGAGCGAGTTGTCCGACCCGGAAGCGGTCGTTCGGAAGTACCTCGACTACCTCACGCCCGACGGGTCGATGGTCGCCATCGCCCCGGCGGACAAGAACGCCAGCATCGGCCTTCGAGAGGTCGAACGGAGCGTCGCCGACCGGACGACGGTGTTCTCGCCGACGCTCCGCCTCTGGCCCGGCGAGGAACCGAGCGACGACTGCTGGTCGTTAGACGTAAAACCCGAGTTGTCGGTCCCGCCGTTCCAACGCCGACTGGACGCGGGCGAGAGCGGTGACGGTGAGGGTGTGGTTGATGGCGACGATTCCGAGAGCGGCGCTGATGGTCGCTCCGAGGACGCCTCCGAACACGTCGAACATCGTGGAATCGACGCCAGCAACTACGAGTTCGAGTCGGACGACGGTGCCAAGGAAACAAGCGAGCAGGGCATCGACGCGAGCGAATACGGACTCGATGCAAGCGAGTACGATGCCAGTGCCGGTGAACACGATGCCAGTGCCGATGACGGACTCGACGCGAGCGGGCGAGGGATGGATGCGAGCGGGCGCGGAACCGATGTGGCCGAACCATCGGAGACGGTGACGCTGGACGATATCGAGGGCGACGGCGAGTTCGTCAACGTGGACGTGCAGTTCTCACACGTCGTCCTCCGAACCGACGGAACCCGTCGGCGTGAGTTCACCGCGAGCAGGGCCGAATCCGCGAAGATGGCGGAGATGGAACGCCACGTCACCGAGCGGGTGAACCTCGTCGCGGTGAAACTCAGCCACTCGCTGTCGGAGGTGGGAGAAAACCCCGTCTTCAAGGTGAGCGACGGCAGCGAGGCGGTGGGGAACTTCGCGGTCCTGACGAAGGAAACGTCGCTCAATCGCGCGCTCCGCGAGGCGGCCTACGGTGCGCTCCTCTCGTTCGAGGACGTGCTCGTGCTCTGGAACGAGGACGAAAAAGCGTACAACCTCGTCGTGGACGAACGGACGGTCGTGGACCGCCGCTAGTTCGCCTCGACGCACTCCCGGACGAAGTTGTAGTACGAACCGAACTTCCCCTCATCGTTCGGCGACAGCGGAATCCCGTTTTCCGCGAGCAGTTCGACCGTCTTCTTTGGCTCACACTCGAACCAGATGGACAGGATGTCTACGTTACGCTGCGCGTATTCGTAGTTGAGTTCGAGTGTGTGAGCGTCTGTGACATTTCCCTCCGCCATGTCCGTTCGGATAGTGTGAGCCTCACAGCATAAATCCATGTGATTCGTTAATTATCAATACCATATTATAACAACGATTGGACACACTTGCCCCCTCTCGCTCCGTCTCGAAACACGCTCGAGACCGCTCACTGCGGCGTTTTTCAGTCGTCTACCATCTCGTTCGTTCACCTCTCTTCCATTCCCTTGGAACTGTCCAACTCGTCGTTTTCACGGCCGGGTCGGACTCGCGTTGGGAGTGCTGGCACGCACCGAGCGGAGTACTTTTGCGTTCCCGTTCCAACTCCCCTGCATGGGCGATTCGCTGGAAATTCTTCTGACGAACGACGACGGCATCGACAGCCCCGGTATCCGCGCGCTGTACGAGAGCCTCCAGGAAATCGGCAACGTGACCACCGTCGCACCCGCGACCGACCAGAGCGCGGTCGGTCGCGCGATGTCCTACGAGGTCGAGGTAGAGGAGCACGAACTCGGCTACGCCATCACGGGCACTCCCACCGATTGCGTCGTCGCCGGACTGACCGAACTCGGTCCCTATCCCGATATCGTCGTCTCCGGGTGTAACAACGGGGCGAACCTCGGCGCGTACGTTCTCGGACGCTCTGGAACCGTCAGCGCCGCGGTCGAGGCCGCCTTCTTCGACGTTCCCGCCATCGCCGTCTCGCTGCACGTGCCGAACCACCTCTGGCCCTACGACACGACCGTCGAGGAGTACGACGTGGCGGCGAAGGCAACGACCTATCTCACCGAACACGCGCTCGACGCGGGCGTGTTCGAGCAGGCCGAGTACCTGAACGTCAACGCGCCGATGTCGAGCGACGGGCCGACTCCGATGGAGGTCACCCGCCCTTCGCACGTCTACGACATGGACACGACCAACGAGGGCGGCGTCATCACGCTCCACGACCGGACGTGGGAACAGATGGGCGACGAGACGCTGCCGGACGCCGAGGGGACGGACCGTCACGCGGTGTTCAACGGGAAGGTGAGCGTCTCGCCGTTGACCGCCCCGCACACGACGCGCCACCACGAATCGCTGGACGAACTGGTGACGGAGTACCGGGTCTAGCGCCACCGTTTTACCCGCTGGAGTCCAACCGGGCCTGATGACTGGGGGGTAAAATCGTGAGTCGTACCGATATCGAACAGCTTGCGCTCGATGTCGTCCCCGTCAACGTCGCGGTGCTCGACGAGAACGGGGTCATCGTCGCAACGAACGACGCGTGGGAGCGGTTCGCCCGAGAAAACGGTCTGTCCGAGCCGACGATAGGGGTCAGTTATCTCGACGTTTGTGACGGCGCGGACGAACTGACAGCGGACGAAGCGGCGACGGGCATCCGCGCCATTTTGTCGGGGGACCGGACCGAGTTCAGCCTCGAATACCCGTGTCACTCGCCGGACGAGCGGCGCTGGTTCGTGATGCGCGCAGCGGACGTGACGGACGACGGAAATCGGTACGTCGTCGTCGCACACATGAATGTCACCGAGCGACACGAATCGGAGTCCGAAGTCGAGCGGTACGAGATGATCGTTCGCAACGTCCCGGTGATATTCTTCGTCATCGACTCCGACGGGACGTTCCAACTCGTGGAGGGGAGCGGATTGGAATCGACCGGGTTGGAAGACGGGGAACTGGTCGGCGAGTCCATCGATGACCGGTACGAAGACCACCCGGATATCCTCGAAAACTGCCGTCGCGCCCTGTCGGGGGAGCCGATTCAGACGACTAGCGAATTCGGGGAGATTATCTACGACGTCGTGTATCAACCCGTGTTCGATTCGGCGGGCGATGTCGATCGCGTCATCGGCGTCTCGGTGGACGTGACCCGACGCGAGCGCCACGAGGAAGCGCTCGCCGCGTTATCGGACATCACGCGGGAACTGCTGGAGACGGAAACCTCGGACGAGGTGTGTGCCGTCACGGTCGAAGCGGCGGAACGATTGCTATCCCTGCCGAGGACGCGCATCGCGCTGTACGACGAATCGACCGGCGCGCTCCGAACGAACGCGGAGACGACGGGTGCGGAGGCGTTGCCGGACGGACTGCTGGACGGCGACGGCATCGCGTGGCAGTCGTTCATCGAGAACGAGGCCGCATTCGACGACGAAATCGTCTCCCTCCCGCTCGGGACGCACGGCGTGTTCATCACCGAAATCTCCGGGAACGCGAGCCTCGACATCGCGGAACTCTGTGCCGCCGCCGTCGAATCGGCGCTCGGACGAGCGGTCCGCCAGCGCCGACTGCAGGAACAGGACGCGACGCTCCGTCGGCAGAACGCGGCGCTCGAACGACTCAACGAACTGAACGAGGGTATCCGACGCATCGACCGGGCGCTCGTGGAGGCGCGAACCCGCGAGGAGATAGAGTCCGCCGTCTGTAGCCGCCTGACGAGCGGCGGACCATACCGCTTCGCGTGGATCGGCGTGGACGACCCGGCGACGGGACGGGTCGTCCCGCACGAATCGGCGGGAATCGAACGGGGCTATCTCGACGCGATAGCCATCACGACCACCGACGAGACGACCGACCCGGCCGGAACCGCGCTGAAAACCGGACGGGCGCAAGTGGTGCAGGACGTTCTCCGCGGACCGCTCTCGGAGCAGTGGCAGAGCGAGGCGCTGAAACGCGGCTATCGCTCGTCGTGTTCCCTTCCGCTTCGTTACGGCGACGCCGTTTACGGTGTGCTGTCGGTCTACTCCGACCAGCCGCGGACGTTCGACGAACTGGAGCGGGCCGTCCTCGAAGACGTGAGCCAGACCATCGCGTACGCCATCAACGCCGTCGAGAGCAAGAAGGCGCTCGCCGGTGGCGAGGTGGTCGAACTCGAATTCGACATCGAGGACTCGACGGTGGTGTTCGTGGACATCGCCAAAACGCTGGATTGTCACGTCGAGTTCATGGGTGTCGTCTCGAAACACGACGGCACGGTGACCGCGTTTTTCACCGTCAACGACACTTCATCGGAGGACGTCCGCGCCCTGGCGTCCCGGTCGCTGGAAGTCATCGACATCGAACGGGTGAGCAGTCGAGAAGATTCGACGCTGTTCGCCGCGACGTTGACCGATTCGAGTTTCGTCGGGACGCTCCTCGACCACGGAGCGGTTCCCAAGACGTTCGCGGTCGGACCGCTCCCGGGGACGTTGGTCGTCAGACTCCCGATGAATGCGGACGTTCGGACGTTCGTCGAAGTGCTCCAGACGCGATTTCCGGCGTTGGAACTGCGAAGCCGTCGGCACCGCGAACGACCGGTCGCGTCCGGCGACCTCGATACGGTACTCGCGGAACTGCTGACCGACCGTCAACTGGAGGTCCTGGAGACGGCCTACTACAGCGGTTTCTTCGATTCGCCCCGGAAGAGTACCGGCGAGGAAGTCGGGGGGTCGCTCGATATCTCCCAGCCTACGTTCCAACATCACTTGCGCGCCGCGGAGCGGAAACTGCTCCGGAGGCTGCTCGAATCGTGAGGTTGGAGCGCCATCTAGATTGATAGCCCCCTCCTCGAATTATCACGTTCAATCTAGCTGGAAGTGCCTTTACATAGTATTCCCTACCGGTAGGTATGAGAACGGATATGAAACGACGACGCGACCAAGGGGGCGACCGGGTAAGCCTCGACGTCCTGTCCGCCGTGATGGACGCGGCGGGGTACGACGATGCGACCGAGTTCGAGACGTGTTTGTACGACGTCATCGACCCGGATGCGCTCGACTCGCTCTTTCATCAGCGGACGAGAGGCGGCCGCGTCGAGTTCACGATAGACGGATTCGAGGTACGCGTACACAGCAACGGCACCGTGGAAGCCACACCGGAGTAACGATGGGCGAACAGTGCGTGGGTAAAACCGAAGCGCCGTTCGATGAGTGCGCCTGCGTCGTTTGTGGCGACGACATCGACATCGAATCGTGGCATCCGATTCTCGCCGACACCGACGCGACGGGAACGTTCCGTCTGTATCCGTTCTGTACGCCCGATTGCCGAGACGCGTGGAACAGCCATCGAACCAACCGATAACAGAGAATGACTGACCGAGCACCTAACGAGATAGAATACAGCGAATACGAGGACGAATACGGAACCGTGGCGATGTTCTACGACCCGGAGAACCACCAGGCGTGGATTCGCTCCAGCACGACGGTTTCGGTGCGAGCATAAATGGCGCGTATTTTCGGAACATCGGACCGAAGATAGTCATCACTGGTGCTCGTGGAGGCCACCGCGGGAGACGGTTGCGAACTCGGCGACCGGGCGAGTGACGAACTCACGGGTTGCGTTCGTCACTCGCGCGTTCGAGCACGCGCCGGATGAACGGTTCCTTTTTCCGCGTGTACGTCGGCCTGTCGTCTCCGTGTTCGTCCGCCAACTCCCGCTTCAGGCGGTCGTACTCCGCGGCGGCGAACGGGTGCTCGCGCAAGAAATCCCGAAACAGAACGGATTCCCGATAGCAGTCGCTTCCCGCTTCGGTCAGCGAGAGATAGTGCGTCCGGTTTGCCCGCGGTCCCTTGGCGAGAAACGCGCGGTCGGGGACGCCGTCGTTCGGTCGATACTCGTAGCCGTGTTCCTCCAGCACCGGAACGAGTCGCGCGGCGTGGGACGCATCCTCGACGACGGCGAGCACGTCGATGATGGGCTTTGCGACGATGCCCGGGATAGCGGTGCTTCCGACGTGCTCGAAAGCGAGTCCGTTGTCGCCGGTAACCTCCCGTATCCGTTCGAACTCCGTCTCGTACTCCCGTCGCCACTCGGGTCGATGCGGTTCGAGTTCGACGGTGCCGCGCTCCAGACCGACCATACGCCTTCCATGGGAAACCCGGAAATAAACGTTCACACTGGATACGATGTTCGCCCGAACGTGCCTTCCGCGCAATATTTATTCCTGCTTGTGACGAGTTAGAATCATGAACCGTGCCCTCCTCCACTACGTGTCGTTGGGTATCATCGGGCTCTCGTTCGCCACGCTTTCCATTCCCGACCTCGCGGCAGGAGACTCCAGCATCAGCCTGTGGCTGTTTGCCATCAGCGGGGTCGGTCTCATCCTCGGGAGCCTCTACGACGTGCTGACCGGTAGCTTGAACGACTTCGAACCGGACGGTTTCACGCCGCTCGTCGTCCTCGGCGCGGTACTCTCGCTCGCTGACGCCCTCCTATCGCTGTTTCCGTGAGTACGCGTGGACGGACGGGCCATCCGTCGAGACGCGGCCTACAGGAACTTCCGAACACTCCAGTACAGCCACGTGAGCACGTTCCCCACGGCGGAAACGGGATTGAATCCGGCGTCCGGATTTCTCGCCGGTTCGAACTCCTCATCGAGCGTCGCGGACGAGCAGCGACGTATCTCGCCGGAGTTGACCCGTCTCCCGTCGGCGTCGGTGACTCGCAACAGCGTCACTCCGTCCGTCCGCCCCACGACGCGATGAACGTTCGATTCGGGTGGTTCGCCCGCCGGTCGGTAATGCTCGCCGAGTTCTGGCATGTGTCGTCGGTGCTCACGCCACGCTGTTTTCGAGAACTGCTTTCGC
>NZ_MEIH01000275.1:0-2132 GCF_001723155.1 Haladaptatus sp. W1 | reverse complement strand
GATGAATCCATTCTCCGTCACGTCGTCGACGAATCTCCGAATCCCGTTATGGTCGTCGATGAGGATGGATTGGTGACCTATGCCAACCGTTCGTTCGGTGAAACGCTCGGTCTTACCCCAAAGGTGATTCTCGGAGAGCGCGTGGACTCACTGTTCACAGAGTGGCCAGACTCGTCGAAGCTACAGCGGACGGCGACGGATGGGTCATTGCTTGACTTGACAGGCTGTCTTGCGGATGGCGAAGAGGTTCCATTGTCGTGTTCAGTACGTGCTATCGAGAATGGCAAGACACAGTTTGTGGTGTTCCTCCGTGAGCGCAATTCGCTGCGTGGTGAGAACGTTCACGACGCGGTTCCGGACATATTCTACGCCTTCGACATGGACGGGTCATTGTTCGAGTGGAACGACCGCCTCTCGGCTGTAACGGGGTACGACGATGCTGAGCTTGCGTCTATGACGCCGCTCGACTTCGTGCCACCGGATGATCGCGAGATGATTGCCAACGCGATCGATAAAGTACTTGAAGGGGAACAAATCGAGACACGCCAGTCGGCGCTCGTTACTAAGATGGGCGAACACATCCCGTACGAGTTCAATGCGTCGCGTCTCACAGACAGTGAGGGAACCCTCGTCGGGTACGTCGGAACGGGACGAAACATCGCCGAGCGGGAGGCAGCCAAGCGGGCACTTCGAGAGAGCGAACGGATGCGGGCGACGCTTATCTCGAATCTGCCGGGAATGGCCTATCGATGTGCGAACGAACCGGACTGGCCGATGGAATTCGTCAGCGAGGGCAGTCACGAATTGACGGGATACGATCCCGATCAGATTGAATCGGGGACAGTGTCGTGGGGCGATGACGTGATCCACTCAGAGGATCGCAAGCGAGTGTGGGAGGAAGTACAGGACGCGCTGGCGGAAAAGGAGAGCTTCGAACTCACATATCGCATCCGAACCGCAGACGGGGAGACGAGATGGGTATGGGAGCAGGGCCGTGGCGTGTACGAAGACAGAGTGGACGCAACCGAAGGCGCTGACGTCATGAACGGCGCGGACGGGAGTAGCATGCGAGCAAATGACCTCGTCGCACTGGAGGGATTCATCTCGGACGTGACCGACCAACGGGAGACCGAGCAAGCACTCCGTCGCGAGAAAGAGCAGTTCCAGTCGCTCGTTCAGGGTGTCGAGGAGTATGCCATCTTCATGCTTGACCCCAAGGGGATTGTCCAAAGCTGGAACACCGGGGCAGAACAGGTGAAGGGATACGAGCGAGAGGAAATCGTTGGCGAACACTTCTCGACGTTCTACACCGACGAGGATGTTGCCAGCGGTGTCCCAGAGCAGAACCTTGCAGACGCCGTCGAGCACGGGTCCACCGAGGACAAGGGATGGCGAGTACGCACCGACGGGTCACTCTTCTGGCGAACGTCGTTATCACAGCACTCCGAACTGAAGAAGGGAACTCCGCGGATTTGCGAAGGTGACTCGCGACATGACTGAACGCCGAGAGCACGAACAGAAACTCGCTCAGCAGCGCGACGAACTGGCAACGCTGAACCGTATCAACGTCGTCATCCGCGACCTCGTCCGAGCGCTCGTCTCTGTGGCATCTCGCGAGGAAGTAGAAGAGACCATCTGCACCCGACTCGCAAAGACGAATCTCTACCAGTTTGCGTGGATTGGCGAGCGTGATCTGAACAGCGGCGTTGTCGCACGCGCGCAGGCGGGTGACGACGGGGGGTTCCACGAACACGTCGGGGCCGTCGCTGACAAGACAGAATGGGAACGGCCAGCAGCTGCGACGCTCCGAGACAGTGAATCTCGCGTCGTCCGAGACATCCCGAACGCCGAGACGTTTCCTGACTCGGTTCGGACGGCTGCCCACGAATGTGGTATCCACTCCGGTATTGCTGTCCCGCTGGAGTACGGTGGATCCAGCTACGGTTTGTTAGTGTGGAACTTTACGCCGTCGCGGATGGTGAATTTGACCGTCTTGTCGCCGGTCCGCTCGTACTTCGTCGCCAGCTTCTTGATGATTTTCCCGTCCGCGTTGCGCGAGAGCAGGCCCTCGTAGGCCTGTAGGACGACGTTATCCGTGGTCGTCTCCCGGTGGTTCTGCGGGTCGAGCGTGG
>NZ_MEIH01000274.1:0-28279 GCF_001723155.1 Haladaptatus sp. W1 | reverse complement strand
TTGTCGCCGGTCCGCTCGTACTTCGTCGCCAGCTTCTTGATGATTTTCCCGTCCGCGTTGCGCGAGAGCAGGCCCTCGTAGGCCTGTAGGACGACGTTATCCGTGGTCGTCTCCCGGTGGTTCTGCGGGTCGAGCGTGGACGGCATCTGTCCTTGCGTGATGGTCGCGGGGAAGTCTCCCGTCGTGTTTCCGCCGCCATCACCTCCGCTGTCGGTACTGGACGTTTGACCGTCGGTCCCATCCTGATTTTGGTTGTTCCCACCGCCAGTACAGCCTGCCAAGGCCGCTGACGCTGCTGCGCCTCCTGCAAACTTCAAATACGTCCGCCGATTTAGTCGCTCATCGGGCATACCCTGACATGGCGGGTAATTGCATATATATCTGTGGTATGGGACGACATCGCCCGTGACTCATTATCTCATGACACTTTATAACGAACCTAACCGCAGATTTATGTGACCTGATACCGAACCGGGAAATATGGCCGTTCACGGCCGTCATCCCTCATTACGTGATCTGTTCGATGAGTCGCCCACCCCACACATCGCCCACCCACCTCACACCCATCACCGTGATTTCTACGTCACGAGTGACGGGTCGTTCGACCGGGAGTCCGGTGCCGGTGGACTCGGCGTAATCATCGAAACGCGCGACGGCAGGCGCGTCGCCCGTCTCTCCGTCCCCGATAGTGACGTGCCCGACAACAACGTCGCCGAGTACCGGGCGCTCCACCTCGGCCTCGACGTGTTGGCCGTCCGCGCGCCCAGAAACGCACGCGTCGGCGTGCTGGTGGACCACGACCAACTGGCCGCCAACGTCAACAACGCCGTCCTCGCCCACAATCGGACGGATTGCCGACCGCCGAAACCGTTCTCCGTCCCGCTCGCGGGCAAACACCACTGGCGGGGAATCCGGGCCAGAATCGCCGGATTCGGCGAACTCCGTGCCGCACGGATTCGAAGCGAGCAGAACCCCGCCCATCCGCTGGCGAACGCACCCGAGCAGTACGCGCACGTCAACCGCGAACCCGAGCGATGTCTCCTTCCCGACGCGCCGGAGTCGAGCGAACCGCAGATTCCGCCGCCGTCCCGCGCCGACAGACACGCGAGCGGGTGAGACAGCGACGAGATTCGCGTTTCCGCGTCGATTTCCGGCAGACGAACGCGGTCGAGTAGCCTGCTGATCCGATTTCCGGTTGGCTCGGTTTCCGTTGACTCGGTTTCCGCCGATCCGATTTCCACTGGCTCGGTTTGAGTCACCGAAACCGGTAGCTAATTCAAATAAGGCGAACTATTTCAGCCAGAGACGCATGCCGTCGAATCGAACCGGAGAGTCCTCGCTTTCGTGCTCGCGCTCGCACTGATCGGCTATGGTGGCTATTCGCTGTACAGCCAGCACCGAACGACGAAAAACGGACCTTTCGACCCGCGAGTTCCTTCCGACTCGTTGATATAGACGGTTTCGTCATTCGGCGTCGTCGCTGTGGTCATTATCCACCCTTGTCGGCCCATCGATTTAGGGATGTTGAACGTATCGAAGGTATCTTGTCTCCTCCCTGAGACACGTCGGCAATGACCCTCCGGCTCCTCCACTATTCGGACATCGAGAACGTCTACGACGACCCGGACCGACTCGGCCGACTGGCGGGTTGTATCGACGCCAGACGCGACGACCGAACCGTCGTCGTCGGAACCGGGGACAACACCGCCCCCGGCGTCCTCTCGCTCGTCACCGAGGGGCGGCAAGCCCTCGATTTCTTCGACGCTATCTCGCCCGATTTCGGGACGTTCGGCAACCACGACTTCGATTACGGAATCGACCGGACCCGCGAACTCGTCCGGCGCTCCCCCCAGACGTGGCTCACCGTCAACGTCCGCGAAGGGGACGACCGGTTCGCGGCCGGTGCCGGAACCGCGCCGTACGCGACCCGAGATATCGGCGGGACGCGGGTCGGATTCTTCGGCGTCACCACGCCCGAAACGGCGTCGATAAATCCGAACGCGAGCGAACTGACGTTCACCGACCCGATAGCGGCGGCCGAACGAACCGTCTCCCGTCTCCGAGACGAGGGCGTCGATATCGTCGTCGCGCTCTCCCACCTCGGCCGCGGCGACGAAGCGCTCGCCGACGCGGTGGATATCGACGTCATCCTCGGCGGACACGTCCACTCCGAGCGGGTGGAACAGCTGAACGGGACGCTCGTTACCCGTCCGGGTGTCAACGGCCACGTCCTCCTCGAAGTGGCCTTCGACGGCGGGTCCGAACCGACCGTGACCCGACACCGCGTCGCGGACGCACCGCGGAACGAGGACGTGGCCGGTCGGCTGTACGAACGAAAGGAGTCGGCCGGACTCGGTTCGGTCGTTGCGAGCGTGGACGACCCCATCGAACGAACCAAAACCACGACCTTCCGCGGCGAGAGTCGAATCGGGAACTTCGTCGCTGACGCCTACCGCTGGGCGACCGACGCGGCCGTCGGCCTGCAAAACAGCGGCGGAATCCGCGAAGGCGACCCGCTTTCGGGCGAGGTGACCGTCGGTGACCTCGTGAGCGTCCTGCCGTTTCAGGAGCGCGTCGTCGTCGCGGAACTCTCGGGTGACGAACTCCTCGACGTGTTCCGGCAGGCTCACGACCCGACCATCGGGTTCGCCGAACACGACTGGTGGCACGGTCACCTGAGCGGGGTCGAACTCGTCTGGAACCGGGCGGAGGACGCGCTCGAATCCGCGACCATCGCCGGACGCGAGATTCGGGACGACGCGACCTACAGCCTCGCGACGACCGAGTACCTCCTGCACAGCGACCGGGAGTTCCCCGCGCTCGACATCGACCACCACGTCGAAACCGGAGACGTACAGTACGAGGTGCTGGCCGACTACGCCCGTCGGTTCGGCATCGACCCCGAGATAGAGGGTCGCATCGCGCAAAGATAGTAAGGTTCTCCCGGGTGCACCACCTCCGACTCGATATGACTCGCGTCCTCGTTCCGGTTCGCTATCCGCTTTCGGAACACTCGCGTCGGACGCTCTCCGAGGCTCTTCGCGTGGCCGAAGAGCGAGACGCCGACCTCACCGTATTGCACGTGAATCTGTATCACCGCGGAAGCGAGATACGACGCACCGACCTGAAACGAACCGTCGAGAAGGCCTTCGGTCGGATCAGGAACGCCAGATACGTCGTCCGCGACGGCTTTCTCGTGGAGGAGACGATTTTGGAGGAAATCGCCGCGACGAGCGCCGACGTGGTGGTCATCGGCCGTAAGCAGGTCGGTCGGTGGCGGCGTGCGATTCGCCGACTGGTGGACGACCCCGACATCGAGACCTTCCTCAGCGAGAAAGTGGATTGCGAACTTATCACGGTGGGATAGCGTCAGCGTTCGTCGAACTCAACCGGTCGGGAGGGGGGCGTTCGCTGCTGGGGTTCTCGTTCGACGGCGACCCGCGCGACGCCGCTCGTATCGTCGAAGACGAGGTGCGAGTGGGGGTATGCGATCTCCACGTCGGCATCCTGGATTTCCTCCCAGATTCGCTCCATGATGTGTGAGTGGACGCGGCGCATGTAGTACGGGTCTTTCACCCAGTAGCGGAGTTCGAGCAGAACGCCGTGGTCGGCGTAATCCCGTATCTGCGCCACGGGGTCGCTCGGATAGCGGGCGCTCCCGATACGGATGTCCGGCCCCGACGCGACGACCTCCGGCGTGTTGCGGGCCGCCCGCTCCATGATGGCTCGCGCCTCGTCGAGGTTGCCCTCGTAGGTGACTTGCATCTGGAGCGAAAGCCGCGAACGCGTGTCCTCGGCCGAATAATTCACCACGTCCCGCTCGCGCATCGTCGCGTTCGGGATGACGAGGAACGTGTTTTGCATCGTGAAAATTTTCGTGTACCGGAGCGTGATGTCCTCGACGTAGCCGCGGGTTCCACCTTCCGGGGTGCTGGTGTCCACCAACTCGATGAGGTCGCCGATTTCGTAGGGTTGGTCGGCCAGCAGGAACAGTCCGTTGATGACGCTCCCGATGATGGGTGCGAGGATGAGACCGACCGTGGCGGAGAACACCGTGACCGAGAGCAGGAGGTTGGACGCTCCTAAGCCGACCTGTGCGGCGGCGGTGGCGACCGCGATGAACAGGATGATGCCACGAACCCCGCGAAGAACGGTCTTCGTGATGCTCGGCCTTCGGAATCGGCGCGCGACCTGCCGACCGACGAGGCTGACGACCAACTGCGAGACGTACCAGCCGAGGAGGACGAACAAGGCCGCGAGGAGGACGTCCGTGACGGTAACGTTCGTGGCGACTTCGAACGCTCCGATGGTGCCGAACCAACGGAGAATACCATCAATCGCTGTACCGGTCGTCGGCATGAGTCTTCCGTCTCACCCGACCAAGTAAAACCCCCGCATTTCGACGCTTGACGTGTCGTTCCCGGGAAAAATAGTGGCGAAAACTAAGTCACGTCGCGACAATTCGAACGTATGACGTCCGAATCACATCGCCCCCGGGCCACGTTCGAAATCAGCCACCACGAGGAGCCGAGCGGCACCCTCCTCGCCGGGTTTTCCGAGTTCGGTCTCGCCGGACTGACCGCCGTGAATTACCTCGTCGAGCAACTCGACCTCGAAGAGATGGGCCACATCACGGCCGAGCAGTTGCCCGCGATTACGCCGTTCGAGAACGGGCGTCCGCGCCACCACACGCGACTGTTCTCCCGGTCGGACCTCGACCTGACCATCCTCGTCGGCGAACTGTTCGTTCCCGTCTGGGCCGCCGACCCCTTCGCCACCGCGATTCTCGACTGGACGGCGAAGCACGGGGTCGAGGAGATAGCCGTCCTCTCGGGGATTCCCGTCCCGCACGGTCCCGACGAACACCGCGTCTTCTCCATCGCCACCGATGATTTCCACGAGAAGCGACTCGACGGCACGGACATCCCCGGCATGGGTCGCGGATTCCTCGACGGCGTGAACGCGACCCTCATCGCTCGCGGACTCGACACGCCGCTTGCGACCGGCGTGTTCGTCACCCCCGTCCACGCACAGACGCCGGACGTCGAGGCCGCGCTCCGCCTCATCGATGCCGTCCGTGACGTGTACGGACTCACCATCGACACGGACCCGCTCGAAGCGTTCGCCGAGGAAGTCGGCGAGTACTACGCCGAACTCGCCCAGCGTGTGGAATCGGCCGGAGACAGAGAGAGACCGGACGACCGGATGTACATGTAGCAGAACGTTTTACGACGGTCGGTATCGGGCGGGCGTGGTGACTCACCACGCCCGCCCAACGCCTCCCTGTAAAACGTTCATCAAAAGCACTCCTTCCTCATTTCGACGAACGACTCGCGGCGCGAGTCGTTCGTCTCCATTCGGTCGTCGGCCCGGAAAATCAAAGATTTTCCGGAGAGCGTACTAGCGACTGGCGGCTGTGTTACCAGTGGAAGTTTGATGGTCGTCTCAATCGCCGATTTTCGATGGTTGGTCGGTTGCTGACATTCTGGCGGTTGTGTCATCGGCTGATTTTCGGCAGTTGTGTCGATTGCGGACTTCCGTCGGTTGTGTGACTGGCCTACCGCTCCCTTCGGTCGCTCGCCGAAATCTAGCGACCGGCGAAGCGATAGGCTACCTGTCCTTTCAGGGCGCTAACGACCTCTCCGCGAACGGCGAAGCCGTGAGCGGGCCGAGGAACCCCCGACGGAGCGACTGAAAGGAGCGACGGAAGTGGGGTGACGTGGTGCTTTTGGTCCAGCTTTTACAGGGAACCGACCAGAGCGATGGCGAGTGCCATCGCTCTGGCCTGTGACCGTCGTAAAAGCTGGAAGCGAAAGCTGGGGTTCTATAGTCCTCCGTGGATTCCCGTTTCATAATGAGCTCCGACGACCTCTATCTGACACTCGAACGAGTCGGAGAACGGTTCAGCTTAGGGGAGTACGAGATCGACGCCTATCTCACGGTACTCGAACACGGACGACTGACGGCGAGCGAAATCGCGGACCACACCGACATTCCGCAACCGCGGGTGTACGATACCGTTCGCAGTCTGAGCGACCGTGGACTGGTCGAACTCCGCGAATCTAGACCGATGAAGGTCATCGCCATCGACCCCGAAGAAGCCTTCTCCGACGTGCAATCGTCGCTCGGCGAGATGATAACCGAACTCGAAGAGCGCTACACCGCCCCGGCGCGGGATACGGAAGCCGTCTCGCTGGTCAAATCGCGCTCGACCATCCTCCGTTACCTCGAAGACGTCATTGAGGCGGCCGAGTACGAACTCGCGCTGTCGCTGACGCCCGACCTCCTCGAACGGTTCGCCGACGATCTCGCGGCGGCCATCAACTCGGGCGTGAGCACCGAACTGCTCGTCACGCCCGCCTCGGAAGCACCCGACCCGACGGAGTTCGACTACGAGTCCGTGGCGACCACCGCCCGCGCGCGCCGCGGAATCACGACACCCGTCATCGCGGTGGCGGACGGCGAATACTCGATGTACGCGACGCAGGACGCCCTCCGCGACGACCGCGACCGGTACGGCGTCATCTTCAACCGCTCCGCGCTGGGATTCCTCGTGTCCGGCTTCTTCGGCACGGTGCTCTGGACGACCGCCGAGCGAACCCTCTCGGAAGACGCCGAAAAGCGTTCGTTCCCGCGCCGATACGCCTCCATCCGTCGGTGTGTCAAGGAGATTCAGGGGATGGAAGGCGAGTTCTACGCGACCATCAAGGGCCGCGACATCGAATCCGGAAACGACCGTATCGTTCGCGGAAAGGTCGTCGGCTTCTCCTTCGAGGGCGGCGAGCGCGTCGCGGGAATGTCGGTCGAAACCGAGACGGGAACGGTCACCGTTGGCGGGCAGGTCGCCGCGCTCGAAGACATCGAAGCGCACGAAATCCGAATCGGGACGGACGAACCACCGGCCTACGAGCGGTGAGCGGGAAGCGAGCTTAGAAGGTGAAAACGCGCTGGTCGCACTCCGGGCAGGCCAGCACGTCGTCGGGCGCATCGAGGGGGGTGGAACTCCCGCTGCCACAACAGCTGTCGGCGCTGGTTTCTTCGAGCGGGGTATCGCACACCGGACAGTCGCGGCAGAACGCGCGGAGCGCCGACGCCGATTGCACGCGGATATCGCGGTCGATGTCGAACTCGGCCAGCGTCCGCACCGCCGCGACGTCCGCAATGGCGACCGGCCGCGAAAGCCAACGCTCGGTTTCCACGCCACCGGCGGAGACGACGATGTACGCCCCGCTATCGACGGATTGTACGCTGACGGGAGACGGCGACGCGGCACGAACCGCCGCCGCCAGGTCGCCCTCTCGAACGGATTCCATCTCCGCGCGCCAGTCGGTTCGAAACCGTTCGTCCAGTTGGAGGCTCTCGCCGACGGCGTGGACGACGCCCGCATCGAGGAGTTCTGAGAGCGCGCGCTCGCCGGTCTCCTCGTCAGATTCACCGGCCAACGACCCCGGTTCCGCGGGTGGCTGGAGTGGTTGCGGCGTCGGGGAGAGCGCCGAAACGAGTTTGGGCGCGAACTCAGGCGTTCCGGGGACGAGATAGCCTCGAAGCGCGATTCCCGCTCCGCCGACGACGCCGAGCGCCGACGCGACTCCGAGGCGACGGAATCGACTTCCGGACAACAGTCGAGTTACACTCGCGCACGCGAGAAGAAGAATATTAGTGTTCAGTACGGTACACGGCCAGCAGCGGTTTTCACCCGTGTACTCCGGCTTTCGAATCCCGTCAATCATTGACAGGGAGTTCGGACGCCGGGAGGTTGAAACTTCGGGAGACGGGCGGTTCGACGACCGTTCGAGCACAACCCATACATTGGTCGATTGGTAAGTATCGGTCGAAATGCTCTCCATCCATCACATCGGGTCGTGTCGGATACCCTTCGAACCGCCGAATACATGATCGACCGCGATGCGCTCCGACGAGTCGCCACCGTGATTCCCTTGCTGGGAGCGAACCTGTTCCCGGTCGTCGGCGTCCTGTCGTTCGGTTGGACGCCTGTCGCCGTCCTCGTGCTGTACTGGGTCGAGATGGGAATCGTCACCTGCTGGTCCGTTCCGAAGGTGCTGTTTGCGCAACGACGGTCGCCCGAGGTTGGGGACCGGCACCTCCCGCTGTCCGAACTGCGGGAGAAACGCGGTGGCAAATCCCTCTGGCGGGGCGGCCCACCAGCGTACGTTCGAAACGTTCCGTTCGCCGCCGCACAGGTGAACGTCCTGCTGCTGGTGTGGTTCCTGCTGGGTGCCTTGCTCTTCACCCAACTCGGTCTCCAAAACCGGATGACGTCCGCGCTGATGCGGACGGTTGCGGTCGGCGGGGTCGGCATGGCGGTCGGACGCGGCGTCGAGTTCCATCGGGAGTACATCCGCGAGAAGAACTACGCCGAGACGTCCCCACGCGCGACACAACAAGCGACCGCGCGGCACACGGCGGTGTTCGTGCTCCTGATGGGTGTCGCGGGTGTAATCGAGAGTGCGCGGACGGCGAGCCTCGTCGGAGTCGGCGTCATCGTCGCGGCGAAACTCGCCCACGAGGTGCACAACTATCGAACGGAGTACGCGGACGAGCGACCGGGCGGCATCATCGGACGACTGCTCGACTCGGACGGCAACGAAGACCCGCCAGAGCGGGTGTCGATGCCCGACGGGACGCCGGACGAGCGAATTCGGCCCGATACCCGTGCCGTCGTTGCCGACGGAATCGTGCCAGGGGTGTCCGGCTTGGCGAGTCGGACGGGATACCTCGCCGTCCTCCTCACCGCATTCGGTGTGATAGTGCTCGAATGGGTCGTCGTGGCGGCCGGGGTGGCGCTGCTTTCGCCCATCGTCCTCGGGAAGCTGGGAAGCCACTACCTCCGCCGTGGAACGGTCGAGTATCGGCGGTATGGCGACGAAATCGTCGAATACGACCGCTGGCTCGACGAACCACAGTGGCGGGTCGCCATCGACGACATCGAGGAATCCTCGGTACCGCGGCGGGTGGTGGACCGATTCCTCGGAACCGGAACCATCGCGCTCGATTGGCGGGACGCCGACGAAGAACGACACGTACCGTCGCTCGGGCCGTTCGAGGAGGTCACCGACGTCGCGGAGGGGTTGGGCCTGTCCGCGACGGACGCGGAGCAAAAGGACCCCAACAGAACCATGTTCGTAGCCGCGGCAGGCATCGCGCTCACGTTCCTCGCGGTGCCGGTCGGTGTGATCAGTTCGGGCGAGATAGGGGCGGGCGGCGTCGTCCTCCTCACGCTCCTCTTCGGCGGGCCGTTCCTCGTGGTTCTCGGGGCGCTCCTCTGGGTCGCCGCGATGAACTGGTGAGCTTCCTCGATAGTTCGCCCACAGCCCTTTATCTCCGCTCCGTGAACGTGTTCAACGAGCATGACGGAAATGCAGTACACGAAACTCGGGAGCACCGGTCTGGAAGTGTCGCGACTCTGTCTCGGCTGCATGAACTTCGGGAGCGAACAGCCGTGGATGATAAACGACGAGGCGGCCAGCCTCGACCTCCTCGACCGAGCGATGGACATGGGTATCAACTTCCTCGATACGGCGAACGTCTACTCACACGGCGAGAGCGAGGAGATAGTCGGCAAGGCCATCGAGGGACGGAACCGCGACGAACTCGTGATTGCGACGAAGGTGTTCGGCGGGATGGGCGACTATCCGAACGGGCAGGGGTTGTCCCGAAAACACATCCTGGACCAAGCCGAGGCGAGCCTCGACCGACTCGGCACCGACTACATCGACTTGTACCAGATACACCGCTGGGACGAGACGACGCCCATCGAGGAGACGCTCTCCGCGCTCGACTACCTCGTCGAGACGGGACGGGTGCGCTACATCGGCGCGAGCACGATGGCGGCGTGGCAGTTCACGAAGGCGCTGTACGAAAGTGACGTCGAGGACTACGAGCGCTTTTCCTGCATGCAACCGGAGTACAACCTCGTGGACCGTCACGAGGAGGAAAACCTCCTGCCGGTCTGTGACGCGGAAGGCGTCGGCGTCATCCCGTGGTCGCCGCTGGCCGGGGGATTCCTGACCGGGAAATATCACCGCGACGAGGAGGTAACGGAGGGTCGGGCGGCCAGCGACGAGTACACGGAAGAGCGATTCACCGACGAGAACTGGGCCGTGTTGGACGAGGTTCGAGCCATCGCGGAGGAAAAAGACGTCTCGGCCGCACAGGTCAGTCTCGCGTGGTTGCTCCACAAACCCGTCGTCGATTCGCCGATCATCGGCCCGCGGACGGAGGACCACTTGGTCGAAAACATCGCATCCCTCGACATCTCACTCTCGGACGAAGAACTGGAGCGCCTCGAATCGCCGAAAGCACCAGTCTGGTCCAGAGATATCGCGAACATCTGAGATGTGCGTCGTTTGTCGGTGAAACAAACCCGTTCGAGACACCGAACGACGGCCAAAATTGCCGAGATAATGGCCGAGAGGCGGCACGGAACGGGATTCTGAAGACCAACGGCGAAACAATTCATGTAGGGCTCCATTTATTTTCTGAAGTCAACCCTTGCTGCCGTTTTCAAACGACAACACCCATATATGATGGTTATCGTCCACAAATGATTTTACCTATCCGGGATACAAACAACATGAACGTGATAATTCGTGTATATAAAATATAACAACGGCAGTAGTCAATCGCACCAAAGCTATAAATGCGGCAATTCCGTCTTAGAAAACCATGGTGGGTGTTAGCGAACGTGATAGAGGCCGTCGGCGAGACGGCGTCTCCCGACGGACCTTCGTAAAGGCCGTCGGAGCCTCCGGCACTGCCGCCGGTCTCGCCGGCTGTACGAGTCAAGGAAAGCCCGCGGACCCGAATACCATCAAATTCGCCGCCGACTCGGACGCGGCGGACGCACAAGGTGAAATAAACAAAGCACTTCACAACGCTGGCCTGTCGGACGACATCCACGTCGAAGTTCTCGCCGGGTCGAGCAACACGGACGTTCGCCAGTCCCAGTACCAGCGCTGGCTCTCGGCCAACTTGGAGGAGCCGGACATGTTGCTCATGGACAGCGGGTGGGCGCTGACGTTCATCGCTCGGAGGCAAGTGCTGAACCTCAGCGAAAACCTGCCGCAGGATTTGGTAAAGAAAGTCGAAAACGACTACTTCCAAGCCAGCGTTCAGACCGCGAAATCCACCAGCGGCGACCTCTACGGAGTTCCCCTCTTTCCCGACTTTCCGACGATGCAGTATCGGAAGGACCTCGTAAAGAAGGCCGGATACAAACCCGACAAGGAAAACTGGGGAACGGAATCCATCTCGTGGAAGAAGTTCTCCGAGGTGACGAAGGAGGTCAAAAAGCAAAACGACATGCAGTACGGTTTCACCTTCCAAGCGGACATCTACGAAGGACTCTCGTGCTGTGATTTCAACGAGTTCATGACCTCGTGGGGCGGCGCGTACTTCGGTCCGCACGATAACCTGTTCGGACCAATCGGCAAGCGTCCGGTGACGGTGGCGGAAGAGCCGGTCATCAAGTCCATCAAGATGATTCGGACCTTCATTCACGGTTCTTCCGCGCCCGGAACGCTGCAGGGATACAAAGGTGGTATTTCTCCAACCGCCGTGCTCTCGTGGTCCGAGGAGACGTCGCGTGCCCCGTTCACCAACGGCCACGCGGTTATGCACCGGAACTGGCCGTACTCCATCGTCATCAACGGAGCCGACGACGTGTTTGGCAAGGACCTCGGCGTCATGCCGATTCCGTACGGCGTCAAACCCGGTCAAGCGAAGTACAAGGGAACGGGCGGTCCCGCCGCGGCCCTCGGCGGGTGGCACGTGACCGTGAACCCGAACTCGCCGAAGCGGGAAACCGTCTTCGAGGTGATTCGGGCGATGATGCAACCGTCGTTCAAACTGAAGCTGTTCGAAGTCATCGGCTGGCTCCCGCCGGAGCCGGAACTCCTCAAATCGAAGAAAGCAAAGGAGGTGCCGGTTATCGGCCGGTACGTCGACGAACTTCGAGTGGCCGGACAGAACGCGGTGCCGCGTCCCGTCACGGCGGTTTGGCCGCAGGAGTCGGGTAAAATCGCCCAGCAGGTGCACGCGGCGTACGCCAACGAGGCTTCGCCGGAATCGGCGATGTCCACCTTGAAAAGCCAGTTGACCGAAATCGAGA
Organism: Haladaptatus sp. W1; assembly: GCF_001723155.1. Classification (NCBI taxonomy): domain Archaea; kingdom Methanobacteriati; phylum Methanobacteriota; class Halobacteria; order Halobacteriales; family Haladaptataceae; genus Haladaptatus; species Haladaptatus sp. W1. Next base: position 16,149 of record NZ_MEIH01000274.1, on the reverse strand, counting down.
ACTACAACAAATAATCATGGCAACTGAAGAACCATCGGAACACGGCTTGCGGGAGCAGCCGAAGTCGGGTGCCTACGCCGGTGCAGTTCGCTGGATCGAGAGCCTGAGCGAGACGCAATTCGCGTATCTGCTCTTGCTCCCCGCGTTGCTGTTGCTCGGCGTCATCGCCTTCTGGCCGCTCTTGCGGACGTTCGAGATGTCATTGCACGCGGACAGCATCACCGGCCCTGCTCAAATCGGCGGGTTCGTCGGGTTCGAAAACTACGTGAACCTGTTGACGGGGAAACTCGATACGGTCGCCTTACCGCAACCGTTCATCGACCTCAGTAATCCGTTCAAAAGCGCGCTCATCGTCACGTTCATTTTCACCATCGCTAGCGTCCTGTTCGAAACCATCATCGGCTTCGGACAGGCGCTCGTGCTGGACCAGGACTTCCGCGGTCGGCGCTGGGTTCGGGTGGCCATCATCCTCCCGTGGGCGGTTCCCATCGTCATTCAGGGGATGATCTTCTACCTGCTCTTCCAACCGGGTATCGGCTTCGGTGCCGACATCCTTCACAACGTGGTCGGGTTCTCGACGACGCCGCTGGTCAACAGCCCGGAGGCGTTGTCCATCATCATCGTGGCCGACGTGTGGAAGACGACGGCGTTCATGGCGCTGCTCATCCTCGCCGGACTGCAGAGCGTCGACCGGAGCCTCTACGACGTGGCGAAGGTCGCGGGCGCGTCGAAGTGGCAGCAGTTCAAGATGATCACGCTGCCGCTCGTCTTCCCGACGGTCATGGTGGCCATGTTGTTCCGCACCATCGCGGCGATGCGGATTTACGGCCTTATCCAGACCATGTCCGGGTGTTCGACGGTGCCGTCGCTGTCCTGTCTCGTCGTTTCGACGTTCAGCGTCCGGCGGTACGGAACGGCGTCCGCCATCGCGTTCGTGACGGCGGCCATCATCGGCATCGTGGTGACAGTGTACATCGTGAAGTTCCGCGAGAGCGCGGAGGGGATCTAGATGGCGCAAGCAGAACAAACCACGTCGGACTCGGACGAAAACCTCGGTCCGTTCCGACGGTGGGCGAAAGGGTCGATACAGGACCCGGAGAGCACCTACCGGGGGTTGTTCTACCTCGTGATGGTGTTCTTCCTGTTCACCACGCTGTTCCCGCTGTACTGGTTGCTCGTCCTCGCGCTGACGCCGAGCAATCAAATCTCCCAGATGGGACTGCTTCCGAACGGGTTCAATCCCGGCGCGTTCGTGGAGATATTCCAGCGGTTACCGTTCCACGTCTACATGTTCAACAGCTTCGTGCTCGCGCTGTTGACCACCGCCATCGTGCTGGTGCTCGCGAGCCTCGCGGGCTACGTGTTCGGGCGACTCGACTTCCCCGGCCGTGGGCCGCTCATGTTGCTCATCCTCGCCATCTCGTACTTCCCACCGGCGGCGTTCCTCATCCCGCTGTTCCGGCTGTTCACGGGGAACATCGAGATACTCGGGCTGAGCACGCCGATGCTGTACAACACGCCGGGAGCGCTGTTGCTCCCGTTCAGCGCCCTGTTCATGCCGCTCTCGATATTCATCCTGACGACGTTCTACAGCCAGATTCCGGACGGGCTGGAGGACGCCGCGCGAATCGAGGGCACCACGCGACTGGGCGCGCTGTTCCGCGTCATCATCCCGCTGTCGGCTCCCGGCGTCGCCACCGCGGGCGTGCTAACGTTTATCAACGTGTACAACGAGTTCTTCTTCTCGTACCTGATGACGGACGGGGAGGCACAACACTGGGCCCCCATCCTGTGGGGCATCCTTGGCTACCAAGGCCAGTACGCATCGTTCTACAACCTCATGGCGGCGGCGAGCATCGTTGGCATCCTGCCCATCGCCATCCTCGTCGTCATCGCGCAGGAGAAAATCGTCAGCGGGCTCACCTCTGGCGCACTGAAGGAGTGATACACAATGGGTGAAGTTAACCTCGAACACGTTTCGAAACGGTACGACGATGTAACGGCAGTCGAAGACATGAATCTGGACATCGAGGACGGCGAGTTCGTCACGCTCGTCGGTCCGTCGGGGTGTGGAAAGTCCACGACGCTCGAAACCATCGCGGGCCTCACGATTCCGACGGAGGGGACGATCTCCATCGCTGACCGGGAGGTGACGACGCTCCCCCCGAAAGACCGCGGCATCGCGATGGTGTTCCAGAACATCGCGTTGTTCCCGCACATGGACGTGTACGACAACATCAGCTTCGGCCTTCGGCTCAGGAGTTTCGAGAAGGAGGAAGTGGACCGCCGGGTCGACCAGGCGGCCGAAATCGTCCAACTCGAAGGCATGCTGGACCGGATGCCGGACGAGATGTCCGGTGGTCAACGCCAGCGCGTCGCCATCGCTCGCGCCATCGTCCGCCAACCCGAGGTGTTCCTGATGGACGAGCCGCTGGCGAACCTCGACGCGAAACTCCGCGTCCACATGCGCACCGAACTCCAGCGGCTCCACAAGGAACTCGACGCGACCATCATCTACGTCACCCACGACCAGGCGGAGGCGATGACGATGTCCGACCGTATCGCGGTCATCAATCAGGGCGAACTCCAGCAGTTCGCACCGCCGCTCACCTGCTACAACGAGCCGACGAACCGGTTCGTCGCCGGGTTCATCGGCTCGCCAAGCATGAACTTTGTGGAGGGGACGATAGATTCGAACGGACTGCAGACGGAGGACTATCACGTCGAGTTCGAACCGGGCCACGTGGAGGGGGTCGCCACGGACGACCGAGTGACGCTCGGCGTCCGTCCGGAGGACGTGTATCTCGTCGAGGACGCCGACGACGTGGCGACCCCGACGGATCCCATCCCCGCCCGGACGGACGTGCTCGAACCGATGGGCGACGAGATATTCGTGTACCTGCTCACGGGCGGCGTAAGTCCGGAGGAGATCGACGCGGAGGCCGACGACTCCCACCAACTGCTGATGAGCGTCGACCCGGACAAGGACATCAGCACCGACGAGGAGGTCGAAGTGATTCTCGACCGGGAACACCTTCACCTGTTCGACACGCAAAGCGGCGATGCCATCGCACACGGACTGGAGTTCTCTTCGGTCGGAACCGAACCCACGGGCACCGAAGCGGAGGGGGACGACTGAGATGGTGACCGAACTCGGTTGGTACTATCTGGGAGCCGGAACGCTCCTGTTTTTCTTCTGGGCGTACGGCGTCGTGTCGTTCGGGCTCGACCTGAAGAACAAGATCATCCCCGGCATCCGGGGAATGCTCGCCGAGCGCGAGGCCAAGAAGGCGGAGGAAGAACGTGAGCGCGAACGCGACGAGAAGAAACAGCAGTTGTACTAACGTGTTCCCGTTCGACCACCCGAGTTCAGTCCGGCCGCGGCAAATACTGCCATCCGACTTATCAGTCACGGCCGAGAGAGACGACGAAAGGAAAAGAATAACACCGTCTCACCGGTGAGCGGTAACTATGAGTGCCAGTGAGCCGGTTCGAGTTGGGTTCGTCGGTCTCGGAAATATTGGACACTATCATGCCGATAGAATCACTGATCTGCGCCACGAAATAGTCGGCGGTGTCGATATCAACCCCGACGCGCGCGCGCGATTCGCCGAGAAGTACGACACCCGCTCGTTCGAGAGCTACGAGGAACTGTACGAGTCGGACATCGACGCCGTGATCGTCACGACGCCGAACAAATTCCACGAGGAGTACGCCATCTCCGCGCTCGATGCGGGTCTCGATGTCCTTCTCGAAAAGCCGCTCGCGCACACGTTGGAGAGCGCAGAGCGCATCGCGGAGGCGGCGCGGAACGCCGAGGGGTTCTGTATGGTCGGCTTCCACAACCGCTTCCGGAACCCGGTCGAGGTCATCAAGGGCTATCAGGACGAAGGCCGCTTCGGGAAGACGCGCCACGTCGAGGCGAACTACATCCGACGGCGCGGCATCCCCGGCCGCGGCTCGTGGTTCACGAACCGTGACGTGGCCGGTGGCGGTGCCCTCATCGACATCGGCGTCCACGCCATCGACCTCGCGTTGCACCTCCACGACTTCCCGGACGTGAAGGAAGTCAGTGGCGAGGTTCGCTCGCAGTTCGGCGACCGCGACGACTACACCTACCTCGAAATGTGGGGCGACGACACCGACTCGGGCGCGTTTACCGTTGACGACTCCGTGACCGCGTTCATCCGCTGTGAAGGTGGCAAAACCATCTCGCTCGAAGTCGCGTGGGCCGCGAACCGCTCGTCGAGCGAGGAGTACTTCGTGCGAGGGACGGACGCGGGCGCGAGCTTCGACAAGCACGACGACTCGCTCACCATCTACGAGACGAGCATGGTCGGTGCGGACCACTTCTCGGACTCGCATGTCAAGACGCGACAGGAGGACGCGCACAAGGCGGAGCAGCGCGTCTTCTTCGAGGCGGTGCGGGATGGCGTCGCGCCGAAGATGAACACCATCGAGCAGGCACTGACCGTCCAGCGCGTCATCGACGCAATCTACCGTTCCTCGCAGGACGAGCAGGCCGTGCAGTTGTCACAGGAGTAGCGCGGTCGGGGGGCGACGGGATTCGTGGGGGCGGACTCGAACTCGGTGCACCGGTGGTGTAATCCATCGCACCAAAATTTTATTCCCGAACGGAGTAATCGGTTCTATCATGGACATCGGCGTTCACACACCACCACTGTACGGCGAATCGCTCGAAGACGCCCTCGCGTATCTCAACGACATCGGCGTGGACGCCATCGAACCCGGCGTGGGTGGCTACCCCGGCGACACCCACCTTCCGCGGGACGAGTATCTGGACGACGAGGAGGCACAGGACGAACTCCACGACCTGCTCGCCGAGTACGACATGCGAATCAGCGCGCTGGCGACGCACAACAACCCGCTGCACCCGGACGACGAGGAGGCGGAGGAAGCCGACACCGAACTCCGCGAAGCGATTCGGCTCGCCGACCAGTTGGACGTCGGCACCGTCACCTGTTTCTCCGGCCTGCCCGCGGGCGGCCCGAACGACGAGTACCCGAACTGGATAACCGCGCCGTGGCCCTCGGAACACGAGGAAGCGCTCGAATACCAGTGGGAGGACGTGGCGATTCCGTACTGGCAGGAACTGGAGGCGTTCGCCGACGACCACGACGTTGACCTCGCCATCGAGATGCACCCGAACATGCTCGTCCACGAACCCGCCGGGATGCTCGAACTCCGCAACGCGACGGGCGAGCGCGTCGGCGCGAACTTCGACCCGAGCCACCTCTACTGGCAAGGTATCGACGTGCCGGAAGCCATCCGCTTCCTCGGCGAACACGACGCCATCCACCACTTCCACGCCAAGGACACGAAGGTCTACGAATCCCAAGCCCGCTACAAGGGCGTTCTCGACACGACGCCGTACACGGAGGAGGCCAACCGCTCGTGGCTGTTCCGCTCGGTGGGTTACGGTCACGGCGAGGGGCACTGGAAGGACATCGTGAGCGCCCTCCGCCTCGTGGACTACGACGGCGCGCTCTCCATCGAACACGAGGACTCGCTCACCAGTTCGCGCGAAGGGTTGGAGAAGGCCGTCGAACTGCTCCAGCGGGCCGTCTTCCGAACCACGCCCGGCGAGGCGTACTGGGCGGAATAGCTCAGAGGTCCGGGACGAGCGCCTCGGGATACAGCGTCTCGTCGCCTTCACCGAACGCATCCGCGGACTTCCAGACGCACGCTATTTCTTCGTCGAACTCGACCTCCTACCCCGTGAATTCGTCTCGCTCGTACGGCCACGGCTCCACGATGTCAGCCTCGTAGACGCGCCACACTTCGTGGTGGCGTCGGCCGCCGGACGTGAACACTCCCTCGTAGGTCTCGAAGTGGGAGACGTTCGAGAGCGAGACGCCCAACTCCTCGTCGAACTCGCGGTGCAGGGCGTCCTCACTGTGTTCGCCGAACTCGACGCCGCCACCCAACGGATAGTAAAACGGTGTGTCTCCGCCGGGGGGCGTCTCCCGAGCAACGAGGAGCTCGTCGTCGCGCCGGACGAGGCCGCGAGCGGAAACGCGGATTCTGTTTTCGGGCATCGGGGGTTCGTGAAGAGTCGGGAAGTGTCGAATAAGCGTATCGAATCGCGACGGAAGCGGTCAACGAACGATCCAGCTCAGGTACACTCACAGCGCGCCGACGACCAACCCGCGACGGTTGCGGCGACGAGACCGAGGACGCTCGCGCCGCCGTGAATGCATGAGGCCCCCGACGCGCCGACGAGCAGGACGATCGCTATTTCAGGCGAAGCATCGCGGCCGACCGTTCCTCCCGTGAAATCGGTCCGACCATTATCGTCCCCTGCTCGTCCTGACGGAACGCGTCTCGTCGCCTGCGCATACTCCCCGCATGAGAGAGGAAGCGTGAGGCAGGTGCTTAAATCCCGGCGGGACACCGCAGAATCACTGGCGGTAGCGCTCGACGACCTCGAAAAGCGTCTCGAACGCGGCGAGGACCTGTATCTCGGCCATCCGAACGCCGGTCTCTACCACCTGAAGACCTACGCGAAAAACCCGTATCAGGTGCGAGGCGTCGGCACGCACGTCGCCCGAAAGCTCGACGACGAAATCGGGAGCTACCTCCCCGAGAAGGACTTCCGGGACGGACGATTCGCCGTGCGGAACTCCGAGGAGAAGCGCCCGGACGAAAATGAGATGGAAGCGCGCGCGAAGCGCGTCGAGGAAACCATCAAGGCGCACGCCGACGCGCCGACGTCGGGGGCGGACCTCTTCGACGACGTGATGGAGGCGCTCGAAAGTCCGGCGTCGGGCCGATGGAGTTCGACGGCTACGACCGTCCCGACGCCGTTTCCGACCTCGCGGAGACGTTCGAGGAGTCGGAAAAGTTGCTGAACGAGGAGTTGGACGACCTCATCGACGAGGATGAAGTCGGCCGTGGATTCCAGTAACGTTTCTCGATTTACTCTCCGACGATGAACCGGTCAGGAGACTCACCGGTGGCGAAACCGATAGTAGCGGTGAGCGAGTAATGGAAATAGTGACCTTCTGATGCGTGTGACCCATCCCGACCTCACAGTCACCGACGGTGAATCGAAAACCAGCATCGCCGAGAGCGTCATCTCGATGATGAACTCCGGGAACCACACCGACTCCGCACGGAGAAAGAGGTCGATGATAACGACCATCGACAGCAGAAGACCGATGAGCGCGATCACTCGTCCGCCGGTTCTCGATTCACCGTCGGTGACTGTGAGGTCGGGATGGGTCACACGCATCAGAAGGTCACTATTTCCATTACTCGCTCACCGCTACTATCGGTTTCGCCACCGGTGAGTCTCCTGACCGGTTCATCGTCGGAGAGTAAATCGAGAAACGTTACTGGAATCCACGGCCGACTTCATCCTCGTCGATGAGGTCGTCCAACTCCTCGTTCAGCAACTTTTCCGACTCCTCGAACGTCTCCGCGAGGTCGGAAACGGCGTCGGGACGGTCGTAGCCGTCGAACTCCATCGGCCCGAACGCCGGACTTTCGAGCGCCTCCATCACGTCGTCGAAGAGGTCCGCCCCCGACGTCGGCGCGTCGGCGTGCGCCTTGATGGTTTCCTCGACGCGCTTCGCGCGCGCTTCCATCTCATTTTCGTCCGGGCGCTTCTCCTCGGAGTTCCGCACGGCGAATCGTCCGTCCCGGAAGTCCTTCTCGGGGAGGTAGCTCCCGATTTCGTCGTCGAGCTTTCGGGCGACGTGCGTGCCGACGCCTCGCACCTGATACGGGTTTTTCGCGTAGGTCTTCAGGTGGTAGAGACCGGCGTTCGGATGGCCGAGATACAGGTCCTCGCCGACGCCACCGGCTCGTTGTCCGCCGGCGGCCCGCCACCCCTCGGGGTCGACGCTCCGGTCAACGACGTCCTGCAAGATGTCCTGCCACTCTCGAATCCGCATAGGTACACCGTGACACGCAGGAAGGATTAACGTGTCGCTTTTTCGTATCTGTACCCGTCCTGACGGCGATGTGCGTCGTTGTCGCGGTGCGAACACGGCACGCGGACGGCGTGGAACGGGTACCTTTTTCCTCCGGCACTCGAAGAACCATCATGAACCTTTCAGCGGAACAGCGAGCCATTCGGGACGTGGTTCGGGAGTACGCCGTCGAGGAGATTCGACCGGTCGCGGCCGAGTGCGACGAGAAACAGGAGTTCCCGGAGGACGTGTGGGACGGTCTCGCCGACCTCGACATGATGGGGATGACGGTTCCCGAGGAGTACGGCGGACTCGACGTGGACAAATTGACGTACAGCGTCGTCAACGAGGAGGTCGCCTACGGCACCCTGTCGGTTGCGACGGCGCTGTCGGTCCACTGTCTCGCAACCTCCTGTCTCGCGGAGTTCGGCAACGAGGAACAGAAAGAACGCTGGCTCCCCGACATGGCGAAGGGTCGGCCGGTCGGCGCGTTCGCGCTGTCGGAACCCGAAGCGGGGTCGAACCCGGCCGAGATGTCCACGGAAGCGCGCCGCGAGGGCGACGAGTACGTCATCAACGGCAAGAAGCAGTGGATAACGAACGGCAAGCGGGCCGACGTCATCGTCCTGTTCGCCAAGACGGACCGTGACGACCCGCGGAGCATCACGCAGTTCGTCGTCCCGAAGGACACGGGCGTCGAAGTCGGCAAGAAAGAAGAGAAACTCGGCCTGCGGGCGAGCGACACGACCAGCCTCATCTTCGACGACGTTCGGATTCCCGCCGAGTATCGGTTGACGGAGGAAGGCAAAGGGCTGTCCGCGGCGTTCCACATCTTGACCGGCGGGCGCATCGGCATCGCCAGTCAGGCGGTCGGTCTCTCGCAAGCGGCGCTCGACCAGGCCGTGGAGTACGCACAGGACCGCGAGCAGTTCGACCGGCCAATCGCCGACATCCAGACCATCCGGCACAAACTCGCCGACATGCAGACGAAGTTGCAGGCGGGGCGACTGTTGACCCGCGATGCGGCCCGCCGTGCGGATAACGGCGAGGACCACGCAGCGGCCGCGAGCATGGCGAAGTACTTCGCCAGCGAGTCCGCCGTCGAAATCACGAACGAGGCGGTCCAGATTCACGGCGGCTACGGCTACACGACGGATTTCGACGTGGAGCGGTTCTACCGCGATTCGAAGATCACGACCATCTACGAGGGTACCTCGGAGATTCAGAAGAAGGTCATCGCCCGCGACCTCCTCGACTGAGGCGAGACCGCCGGGGAACCGGGACCGTCGCCGACCGAAGTCCCTTTGCTCTCCCCTTCCCTACCGACGACCGTGATAGACGACGTTTCGGCGGTCGTGTACGACTTGGACGGGACGCTCGTGAACCTCGTCGTCAACTGGAAACAGGTCGCGCGGGACGTCGCCGACGTCCTCTCCGACCACGGCGTCGACGCGAGCGGTGCGGACCTCTGGGCGATGTTGGACTTGGCAGACGAGGCGAACGCCCGTGGGGCGGTCGAGTCGGTCATCGGCGACCACGAGTGTCTCGGCGCGCGGCGCTCGAAGCGACTGCCGCACGCCGACGAACTGCTTCGACGCGACGTTCCGGTCGGCGTGTGTTCGCTGAACTGCGAGGCCTCCTGTCACGTCAGCCTCGAAACGCACGGACTCGCCGATGCCGTCGATGCGGTCGTCGGCCGCGATTCCGTTCCGACGAGAAAGCCCGACCCGGAACCGCTTCGAGCGACGCTTCGGACGCTGGGAATCGACGGCCCGGCACTGTTTATCGGCGACTCTCCGCGTGACGAACTGACGGCAGAACGAGCGGGCGTCGCGTTCGAGTACGTGTAGCGCTATCGGCTACTGATTGAGCGCGAGCGTGTTCTTCAGGAGGTTCGCGTGTCCGCGTCGTAGTTTCTCCGAGATGGATTGATGGGTCACGCCGAGCGAATCGGCGAGGTCGGTGGCCGACGCGCTTCGCGGAATGGAATAGTACCCCGTCTCGTACGCGAGCATGAGCGTCTGCTGCTGACTCTGCGTGAGTCCGTACCGTCCCGTTCTCCCCTTCGAAAACTCGTGGATGTTCTGGAGTTCGAGGTCGATACCCCGGCGACGACAGTACTCGTACGTGCGAGTCACGGCGTCGTGGTCGCTGAACAGCAACCGGAACTTCCACGTGTCTTCTTTCCCCGTCGCGGCCAGCACCGTTCCGTTCTCCTCGACGAGGATCTGAATCAGTACGTCGATATCCTTGACCCACTCCAAACGATACAGACATTCCGTGTCGAACTCTCCAACGAGTTGGAAATCGCGTACGCTCTCGTCCGCGGTGAGCGCGGTTTCGATGCCCTGTCTGTTGTCCGTTCCTACCCAGACGAAGGGCATGAGGTGGTTGTGATTGTACGCAACCACCTGCTCGATGTCGAACCGAATCGAATCGAGCGCATCGAGCGTGTGACCGAGGGCAAACCGTTCGGCGGGAAACGCCACTTCGGCTATGGTTCCCGTCATAGCCCTTTCTCAGGAGTTGTGGTTAATACCCTTATTGGCCGTGCGATTATAGATATTCGAGGTAACGAAATAGAGAATCGCGGACGGGAAGTGGAGCAGTCGAAAACACATCTCGTTTCATACACATTCCAAATCTCCCAGAAAACGTGCGCTCTCGTTTGGAAACGTGTAACACTGTACGTTTTTGATGAACGTCACCGTCCGACGGTTTGATGGGTGCGAGCGTAGAGAAAAACCCCGATTGCGGTGATAAACCAGACTATCGCACCGACTCGAACCGCGAACGACACGCGCGATGCCCACGTCGGAAGCGAGACGCCGGAAAAGAGTGCGAGGAGCGCGACGAGTGGCGCACCGACGACGATGGTGGTGACGAACGTCACCTGCATCACCCATCCGTAGTCGATGCCGTCGGGACTGTGGGTTTCGACTGGTTCAGGCACGAGTGAACGCGGGAACCGCGTCGGCTTAAGAGTTGTCAGGTCGGATTTCGGCGAACGCATCACCGACCGGGCACGTTAAGCCGTCGGGCCGTAGAGTTCGATGTATGCCAACGGTGAGGGACATCCGCGCCAAGGCGGGAAAAGAGCCGATCACGATGCTGACGGCCTACGATGCGCCGACCGCGGCCATCGTGGACGACGCCGGTGTCGATATGATACTCGTGGGCGACAGTATGGGAAACGCGGCCCTCGGATACGATTCGACGCTGCCGGTGACGGTAGACGAAGTTGCCAGTCGAACCGGCGCGGTCGTCCGGGGGACGGAGGACGCCCTCGTCGTCGCCGACCTGCCGTTCCTTAGCTTCGGCTATGACGAGAAGAGCGCCGTCGAAAACGCGGGTCGGATGCTGAAAGAGGAGGGCGCGAACGCCGTCAAAATCGAGAGCGGGCCACACACCGTCGAGCTCACGGAAACGCTCTCGAACCTCGGCGTCCCGGTGATGGCCCATCTCGGGCTGACACCTCAAAGCGTCAATCAGGTGGGCCACGTTCGACAGGGAACGACGCGGGAAGACGCGGACGAAATCCTCACTCTCGCCAAGGAACACGAGGAGGCGGGAGCGTTTTCGCTCGTCCTCGAACACGTCCCGGCGAACCTCGCGGAAACGATTACGGCCGAACTCGACATCCCGACCATCGGCATCGGGGCGGGACCGCACACCGACGGGCAGGTCCTCGTCATCAACGATGCCGTCGGCTTGGGCGACTGGAGTCCTCCCTTTTCGAAGCAGTTCGGTGACGTGAAAGGCGAGATGGAACGCGCGGTGTCGGCCTTCCGGGAGGAGGTCGAGTCGGGCGAGTTCCCCGCCGAGGAACACAGTCACGTCGAGGACGAGTTGGACGGCGTGTACTGACGCCGTTGTCGATTTTATCGAACGTCCTCTAGGAATTCCACGAGCGTTTCGTTGAACGCGTCCGGCGTTTCGAGCATGGCGAGATGCGCCGCGTCCTCGATTTCCGCGTAGCGCCCGTCCCGTACGTTGTCGGCCAAAAACTCGTGATACCACGGCGGTGTGAGCATATCGTGTTCGCCGACGACGGCGAGCGTGGGCGCGGTGATGTCGCCCAATCGGTCGCGGACGTCGAAGGTGTGACACGAGTGGAAATCGCGGCTCGTGACCCGCTGTCCGACCTCGTACATCGACTCCTTCGACAGTTCGACGTACCGGTCGTCCGGGTCGTAAAAGAGTCGGTCGTCGTCGTGGAGGAACTCGACGGCGCGGTCGAAATCGTCGTCCAACCACGTGAGCAGGTCGTCCAACACCGACAGCCGTGCGCCCGTTCCGGCGAGGACGAGCGCATCGGCGTCGAATCCCCGTTCGAGAACGAGGTGCATGACGACCGCCCCGCCGAGCGAATTGCCGACGAGGGTTCGCGCACCCGTCTCCTCCGCGACCGCCAGCACGTCGTCGGCGTACGCGGAGAAGGTGCTCCAGCCGGGGTCGGCGTCCACGTCGTCCGATTCCCCGTGGCCGCTCAAATCGACCGCGACGACGGGGAACTCGGACGCGAGGCGAGCGAGTTGCGCCTTCCAGATTTCGTGGCTGCCGCCGCTGCCGTGAACGAACAAGACGGGGGACCCCTCCCCACCGCGGTCCGCGACGCGATACACCGTCCTCCGGTCGTGATGTGTGACCGACTCCATATCATCTCGTTCTCACGCACGAAGCATAAAGTTCGACCTCGTACTGTCGGCTACGATTCGCATCGAAATAGAGCGAGCAGTGTGAACCGCATTTCAGGGCCAAATCATAGAATCGCCATGCAGCACCGCCCCAATATACGAAACATATATATAGAAGCGCAACTAACCCAAGGTTAGCTAAAGATGACGCTCGAACGAATATCACAGCAAGAAGACAGTATTGCACGCCGCTACGAGTACGGCGACGAAGAGCTCATCGTCGCGGATTTCGGCACGGCAGAGGTGTCGGTCGACGTGCTGGATGACGCCGCAATCGTCGTCGTGGAGCGCGACGGCGAGAGTTTCCAAAGCGAAATCGAGCTACCGGACGGTGACGCGCAAGCGTTTATCAACAATGGTGTCCTCACTATCGAGGTGGGACAATGAAACTTACAGTCAAACCGCTCAAGCAGAAGGACGCGGGTCGCGGACTCGCGGCGGTTGATCGACGCTCCATGGAGGAGTTGGGTGTCGAAAACGGCGACTATATTGTCATCGAGGGGCATGGGCAGGGTCGTGCTGTCGCGCGGGTTTGGCCCGGCTACCCCGAGGACGAAGGTCGCGGTATCATCCGTATCGACGGAAAGCTCCGGCAGGAGGCCGGGGTCGGCATCGACGACAAAGTGAGCATCGAGAAAGCCGACGTGAACCCGGCAAACCGGGTCACGATAGCGCTCCCGCAGAACCTCCAGATTCGCGGGAACATCGCCCCGCACATCCGCGATAAGCTGAGCGGGCAAGCCATCACCCAAGGGCAGGCGATTCCGTTCGGCTTCGGCCTGATGGGAATGGGCTCCGGCCAGTCGATTCCGCTCAAGGTCGCCGAAACCGACCCGGACGGAACCGTCGTCGTCACCGACGCCACCGAGATTCAGATCAGCGAACGCCCGGCCGAGGAGATTACGGCCGGTGGCGGTGCGGGCGGTCAAGCCCGACCGGACGTGACCTACGAGGACATCGGCGGTCTGGAGCGCGAACTGGAACAGGTTCGCGAGATGATAGAGCTCCCGATGCGCCACCCGGAGCTGTTCAGCCGCCTCGGCATCGACCCGCCGAAGGGCGTTCTGCTCCACGGCCCGCCGGGAACCGGGAAGACCTTGATGGCGAAGGCCGTCGCCAACGAAATCGACGCCTACTTCCAGACCATCTCCGGCCCGGAGATCATGTCGAAGTACTACGGCGAGTCGGAAGAGCAACTGCGGGAGGTGTTCGAGGAGGCCGAACAGAACTCCCCGGCCATCATCTTCATCGACGAACTCGACTCCATCGCGCCCAAGCGCGAGGAAGCGGGCGGGGACGTGGAACGCCGCGTCGTCGCACAGCTCCTCTCGCTGATGGACGGCCTCGAAGAGCGCGGTGAAGTGACGGTCATCGCGGCCACGAACCGCGTCGATGCGGTGGACCCCGCGCTTCGCCGCGGTGGTCGCTTCGACCGCGAAATCGAAATCGGCGTGCCGGACCGCGAGGGCCGCCTCGAAATCCTGCAGGTTCACACCCGCGGGATGCCGCTCGCCGACGGCGTGGACTTGGAGGCGTACGCCGACAACACCCACGGCTTCGTCGGTGCCGACCTCGAATCGTTGGCTCGCGAAGCCGCGATGAACGCGCTCCGGCGCGTCCGTCCGGAACTCGACCTCGACTCGGAAGAGATTCCGGCGGACGTACTGGAGTCGCTGAAGGTCACCGAAGCGGACTTCAAGGAGGCGCTGAAGGGCATCGAACCCTCCGCGCTCCGCGAGGTGTTCGTCGAAGTCCCCGACGTGACGTGGCAGGACGTCGGTGGCTTGGAGGGCACCAAAGAGCGCCTCCGCGAGACCATCCAATGGCCGCTCGACTACCCCGAGGTGTTCCAGGCGCTCGACATGCAGGCCGCGAAAGGCGTCCTGATGTACGGGCCGCCCGGAACCGGGAAGACCCTGATGGCGAAGGCCGTCGCCAACGAGAGCGACAGCAACTTCATCTCGATCAAGGGTCCCGAACTGCTGTCGAAGTGGGTCGGGGAAAGCGAGAAGGGCGTCCGTGAAGTGTTCAGCAAGGCGCGCGAGAACGCCCCGACCGTGGTGTTCTTCGACGAGATCGACTCCATCGCCACGGAGCGCGGCCGCGACGGCGGCGGTGGCACGCAGGTCAGCGAGCGCGTCGTCTCGCAACTGCTGACCGAACTCGACGGCCTCGAAGAACTCGAGGACGTCGTGGTCATCGCCACCTCGAACCGCCCCGACCTCATCGACTCGGCGCTCCTGCGTCCGGGACGGTTGGACCGCCACGTCCACGTGCCCGTGCCGGACGAAGAGGCGCGCCTCGCCATCTTCGAGGTTCACACCCGCCACAAGCCGCTGGCCGACGACGTTGACCTCGAAGAACTCGCGGAGCAAACCGACGGCTACGTCGGTGCTGACATCGAAGCCGTCTGCCGCGAGGCCGCGATGGCCGCCAGCCGCGAGTTCATCGAGAGCGTCTCGCCGGACGACATCGGCGAGAGCGTCGGCAACGTCCGCATCACCGCGGAGCACTTCGAGGACGCGCTCGGCGAGGTGACGCCCAGCGTCACCGAGGAGACCCGCGAACGCTACGCGGAAATCGAAGAGCGCTTCGACACCGCGGAACCCGAGACGAAAGAGCAGTTGGGTCGGACGTTCCAATGAGCACGACCTTTTGCTGCGGTCGCGGTCAGGGGATGACGACAACCGCCGTCGTCATCCCCTGACGGCTTCCTGGCAAAATGTCGATCAAAAGCGCTCCTCACCCCCTCCGGGGGTTCATCGGCCCGGAAAATCGAAGATTTTCCGGTGTCTCACAATCGCGGGGCGATTGTGATGGCTCGAAAGACCGCAGGTCTTTCGGTGGAGATGCTAGCGACTGGCAGCTTGTGTCACCGGGTGATTTTCGGAGCTTTGTGTCGGTTGAGATTTTGGCAACAGTCTCGGTTGCTACTTCTGGCGGTTGTGTCGATTGCCTACCGCGATGCTGTCAGCCCGCCGCGTGAACTGTAGTTCACCGAACTGTCTTGGCGAGTTCTTGTGATTTCACGAGTGGAATGATAATCGTCCAGACGAGCATCCCCATCGACCCGGAACAACGAGCGGAAGCAATCGAGGTCATGCGAACCGTCGCAGAGCATTCACAGGAGGAGGACGGCATGGTCAACTACTGGGCGACGACCGACGTTCAGGATTCGAACCTCGTTCGTTTCTTCGAGCAATACGAAAGCGTCGAGGCGTGGGAGGAACACGTCGAGACCGACCACTACGAGCGGTTCAACGAGGAACTGCCGACCTACGTCGATGGAGAGATGGAGACGATTCAGGCTCGTGTGGACGAGTGCGAGACCGTTCAGTTCGGCGTCGAGGAATTGCTGGCCGGTGGGTAGTCCTCACGCACCCGGAACGACGTGCGTCACGCCGACCGTCTCCAACAGCATCCACACGAGAAACAGGCAGTACACGGCGAGCAACCCCCACGATTCGTTTTTCGAGAGCGAGAGTTCGGTGCGGAGGAAGGCGAACACGATGACG
>NZ_MEIH01000273.1:0-10457 GCF_001723155.1 Haladaptatus sp. W1 | reverse complement strand
AGTGGATAGGTGGTCCCAGTCCCACCTCGTTGGGCGGTGACTTTCTGTACCGGGCGGCCGTAGGCGGTTCCATGACCGATTCCGGGTGGACCGCAGAGAGAATGCCGGACATGACTGGCGAGACGGTAATCGTCACGGGCGCGAACAGCGGCCTCGGCTACGAGGTGACGCGCGCGTTCGCCCGAACGGGAGCGTCCGTCGTCATGGCCTGCCGACGGACGAATCACGCGAAGACGATGAAGGGGAAAATTCTCACCGAGGCTCCCGATGCGACGCTCGACGTGCGCGAACTCGACCTCGCGGACCCGTCGTCGATTCGCGCTTTCGCGGACGGTTTCGAGTCCGAGTACGACGACCTGCGCGTCCTCTGTAACAACGCGGGCGTGATGGCGGTCCCGCGGGACGAAACGGCGGACGGGTTCGAACTGCAGTTCGGCGTCAATCACCTCGGACATTTCGCGCTCACCGGACTCCTACTCGATGCGCTGCTCGAAACTGACGGCGAGACGCGCGTCGTCACCCAGAGTAGCGGCCTGCACGAGAACGGGGAGATGGACTTCGACGATTTGCAGGGCGAACGCGAGTACGACAAGTGGGACGCTTACGCCCAGAGCAAACTGGCGAACGTGCTGTTCGCCTACGAACTCGACCGGCGACTCGGCGACGCCGGTATCGAGGACGTGGCGAGCGTCGCCTGTCACCCCGGCTACGCGAGTACGAACCTCCAGGGTCGCGGCCCGAGGCAGGAGGGTTCGACCCTTCGCCTGTGGATGATGCGCATTGCGAACGCGGTCCTCGCCCAGAGCGCCGAACGCGGTGCCCTGCCGATGCTCTACGCCGCAACCGCTGACGGCATCACGGGCGGCGAGTACGTCGGCCCCGACGGGTTGATGAACATGCGCGGCCCGCCTTCGGTCCAATCGTCCAGCGACCGCTCCTACGACGAGGTGGTGGCGGAACGCCTGTGGGACACCTCGGAGGAGTTGACCGGCGTGACCTACGATTTCCGACGGTCGAAGTCCGTCAGCCACTGACGTTCTCCCCGACGGAGGGATTATTTTAACTGTCGAGGCGCGAACGGGATGCGTATGGAGACGGACGACGCACCCTGCCTGACGACGGTCGAAAACCTCCCCGAAAACGACTCGTTTCTGTTCACGGTTCGGGAACGCGACGGGTCGGAAGAGGAGGTCGTTCTCGTTCACGGCGACGACTGCATTACCGCGTGGAAGAACTTCTGCCAGCACGAAACCGACCAGCGACTCGACCGCGGTTTCGGCGCGGCGATGCGCGACGGGGACATCATCTGCCCGAAACACGGGTCCATGTTCGACGGCTGTTCCGGCCACTGTGACAACGGGAAGGCCGCCGGTTCGACCCTCGTTTCAGTAGACGTTACGGTGGACGACGGTGCCGTCTACCTGACCGACCGAACGTGTGAGTTCGCACACGGGGGCGGTATCGAGGAGGACGACGAAGACGACATGCCGAGTTCGTCGTCGCACCTCTCGTTTTAGATTCCCGATTTCGGACACGTTCAAAAATCGATTTCCACGTACGGAGCGAGGGAACGGACGATGGCGACTGCAAAACTCACGATTACGATTCCGACGGACGTTTGGGTCGGTGACCTTTCGACGAACCACCCGACCGCGGAGTTCCGAGTGTTGGCGGCGCTTCCGGCCGAGCAGACCGGCGTCGGACTCCTCGAACTGACCTCGACCGACATCCCGTCGGTTCTCCGCGAGATGGCGGCGTACGACGACGTTCTCGACGTCGAACCCCTCCGCGCGTCCGAGGAGACGGCGCTCGTCCGGTTCGAGACGACCGACCCGATTCTCCTCCTCTCGATGCAGGAGTCGGGGGTTCCGCTCGAACTGCCGATAACCTTCCGCGACGGGGAAGCCACGCTCGAAGTCACCGCCTCGCACGACCGGCTCTCGACACTCGGGACGCAACTGGAGCTGTTCGATATCGCCTTCGACGTTGAGTTCGTCCGTGAAATGACGGCTTCTGAGCGGTTGCTCACCGAGCGCCAACGACAACTGCTGACGACCGCAGTCGAGTGCGGCTACTACGACTCGCCGCGAACCTGCACGCTCACGGACCTCGCGGCGATGGCCGACATCGCCAAATCGACGGCCAGCGAGACGCTCCACCGAGCGGAAGGGAAGGTCATCAAGCAGTACGTCGGTACCGACGAGTAGTCCCGTATTCCGTCGCCGTTCCGCCGACCCGACCCATCCCGATTCGGCTCAGCAACAGTAGATGAACGGATACATCAGCGCTACGCGGTCCCCGTCCTCCAAGCGCGTGTTCAACCCGCCGATGTGCTCGTTGAAGGTCCCGTTGATGGCCACTCGTGCGTACGCGCGGGTTTGCTCTCCCTCCGGGTTCTTCCGCCACGTTCCGGGGAGTTCCCCGGGGACCGTCGCCCATCCCCGCGTCGTCGCGTCGGCCTCCGTCTCGGCGATGAGCATGTCCTCGACGTCGTACTCCGCGAAGAACGCGGTCAGGAATTCGCGGAGCGTCGTCCCCTCGAAGGTGAACGTGAGCCCCGGCGACCCTACCGCGTCCCGGACGTGGCCCGTACAGCGCACCTCGACCGTAGTTTCGGCCGTCGATCGTTCCTCACTCGGTTCTATTCTCCCATCCGATCCCACTTTCTCACCCGATTCCGCTCTTGCGTTCGATTCGGTCTTCATACGTCACTAGACGACTCCCGGAACCGAGAAGCCGTGTGCGAACATGTTCGGGAATCGTTCGGTTTCGGGGTGACTCGGTTACGAACGGTCGATTCGCGGCCGGTCGTTCGGTGTCTGTCGTAGCGGGCGGCGGTGTCGGTCGTCGCGTCCCTCAGTCGGCATCCGTGGCCCGCGGAGCGAGCACGAGCAGTGCCGTGCTGTCGGTCGTCGCATGCGGTGCGACCTCCTGCTCGCCGTCGAATCGCACGACGTCTCCCGTTTCGATGTCCCGCGTTTCGTCGCCGACGTCGAGTTTCATCTCGCCGGACACGAGGTAGAGGACGATTTGACGGTCCGGGTGTTGGTGCTCGGGGACGCTTTCGCCCGCCGCCAAGCGAAGGCGGACCGTCTTTGGTTCGCTGTCCGGGAAGACGACCGCGTGCGGCGTCTCGTCGAGGTCGTCGAGGTGGACGACCGAACTCGCCGTCGTCTTCGGGAATCGGGCCACGAACTCCTCCGGTCCTCTCTGTTCGGCTTCGTAGCTCTCGGCGTCGAACGTCGGGTCCTCGGCCTGCAACTCGTAGAAGAACGGCTTCGGTTCGTGGTCGTTGACGAGTTCCAGCGTCTCGCCGCGGTCGAGGTCGGCGAATTCCGCGTGGATGGTCGCGTGGCGTTCGGACGGTGGCAGGTCGCGGACGTCGATTCGTGTCATACGACTCGTCCTACGCTGCCCGTCGTCATCCGATTTCATCCGAACATGTTCGTCTCTTAGTGTGTGTCCGATAAACGTCCTCGACTGTTCACTCCCTTGTCGTGTCCTACTACTTTCATCCGCTCCACGGCGATGAAACAGACGCGAGTGCCGGTAGCGGTTAGCTGGGAGTTCTCAGAACGGTTCTGCGGACTTTTATCGAGTTGTCGGTCGAACTGAGTGTCATGGTCATTGTTGATGAGAAACTGGTCGATGACCTCTCGCTCCGCGACCGCGAGTATCAAATCGACGACTTCGTGACGTACCTCGAACGTCACCATCACGGGGAGGAACCGGGGATTTCGATGGAGTGTCTCGACGCCTACGCCGACGCGCTCGGCTACGACAGGGACCGCACTCACGCGCTGCTCGAAGAGCGGCTGACGGATTCAATGACGTGGACGCCCGGAAACAACCTCTATCGGGTGGGGGAGAACGTCAGCATCTATCCGCCGTCGTGGCACGAAAAGTTGAGCGATACGATAGATATCGCCGAGTACGTGCGAATCATGCTGGAGGAGAAAATCGCGGCGACCGGCAGACTGCCGCCCGCTCGTCGTGGGGTTCCACAACCGGACATCCTCACCGCCATCGAGATATTCGCTGACCTCGACCGCGAGATGGGCGAGGACCTGCTCAAAAAGCAACGACAGGAGGGGTCCATCGTGGTGTTCGCCTCGCAGAACCCCGAAGACCTCGTTCGACTGCCGAAGACGGAGGAGTAACGCATGAAGATAGCGACGGAGCGAAACGAGAACGGTCAGTTCGAACTGTTCGTCCTCCTCGACGGCGAGGTGTACACCAGCAGGCAGGTGGGGTCGGAAACGGAGTGGACCGAGTGGGAGCGACTGGACGGGGCCGAAGGAACGTCCATAGCGGTCGGTCGCAACGAGGACGGTCGCCTCGAAGTGTTCGTTACGGACCCGTCGAACGGGACGTACCACAACCGCCGGGAGACGGCCGATTCGGAGTCCCCGGTCGGTGACTGGGAGGGGTGGCGTCCGCTCGCCGACGACCCCCGTCCGGGCGGGTCGGTCGCGGTCGCGCCCAACGGCGACCGGCGACTCGAAGTCTTCGTCACCGACCCGACGATCGGGACGTTCCACACGAGACAGACGGAGCAAAACGGGACCGCGTGGACCGACTGGGAGTCCCGAGGGGACCGAGCGGGCGACGAAATCGTCGTCGAACGCGACGCCGAGGAGCGGTTGCAGGTGTTCCTGCTCAACTACGCCGACGAAGGGGCGGGCCTGACGGAGGCCGAAAAGGAGTTCCTGTACGGGGTCCACCACTGCTGGCAGCTCGAACCGGACGGCGACGAGTGGGCCGATTGGCACCGACGCGGACGAGCAAACGGCCACTCGCTCGCCGTCGGGGAGAACGAAGACGGACGCTTCATGGCGTTTCTCGTTCGGGACGACGACGTTCCGATTCACATCCGGCAAGTCGGGTTCGAGGATACCGAGTGGGAGGAGACGTGGAGCGAACTGAGCTATCCGGAGGATTTCGAGATATTCCACCGGCCGAAGGCGAAATCCGTCGCTGCCGGTCGGGACGCGGCCGGTCGGGTGGTCGTGTTCATCACCGGCCGACGACTCCACAGTTTGGCACAGCAGTCACCGAACGGCGACTGGTCGCTGTGGGAGCGATTCGGCAAAGTCCGCTGCGCCGGACTCGACGTCGCCCGAACGGCGGACGGGCGACTCGTCGTCTTCGGTCTCGAAGACGCGCCGAAAGCGGCCCGCCGTCCGAAGGTTCACCAGCGATGGCAGCGGGAACCGAACGGCCGCTGGTCGAAGTGGTGGTCCCGCACGATTTAACCCCGAGTCGTTTCCGTCGGCGCGGACGCCGCGCCGATTTCGACCCGACTTCCGAGTTCGGGTGCGCTCGCGTCGTAGCCGTCGGCCCGTAACTCCTCGGCGAACGCCGCGCACCTGTCGCCGTGGTTGACCAGCACCGTGGCGTCGCGGTAGGAATCCAAAAATTCGAGGAGGCCGTCCCGGTCGGCGTGGGCGGAGAAGTCGTAGGACTCGACCTGCGCGCTGACGGGCATGACGCGGCCGTCGATTTCGCCGCGTCCGGTTTCGAGCAGGTCCCGGCCGGGCGTTCCCTCGACCTGATAGCCCGTCATGGTGATTTTGTTGACCGGATTGGCGCGGATTTCGGGGATGTACGTCATCGCCGGGCCGCCCGAGAGCATCCCCGAAGTCGTCACGATGACGGTGTTCTTCCGCGCGATTCGCTTGCGCTGGCCGTTCCGCCCCGTCACGAATCGCGCGTTCGAGATGGCCCGCTGGAGAGCGTCGGGGTCGCGGACGAACTCGGGGTGCTGGCGGAGCATCCGCGTGACCTGCTTTCCCATTCCGTCGACGTAGCAGTCGATGTTGTGCGCTTCACAGACCATAAGCATCTCCTGTGTTCGGCCGATGGCGAACGCCGGGACGACGACGGTGCCGCCCTCCCAAATCGTCGTCTTCACGCTCTCCGCGAACTCCCGCTCCGTCGCGGCCCGCTCGCCGTGTTCCACGTCCGAGTACGTGCTCTCACAGAGTACCACGTCCGCGTCGGGGCGGGCGGTCGTCCCTGACAGCAGTCGCTGGTCGCCGGTGTGGAAGTCGGCGGTGTACAGCAGTCGCGTCTCGCCGTCGTCCACCAGCACGTGCGCGCTTCCGGGGATGTGGCCCGCGTTGTAGAACGTGATTTCGTGGCCCGCCGCCTCGAACGACTCGCGGTAGCCGTGGGGTTCAGACACCTGCGTCACCCGTTTGAGTTCGGCCTCGGTGAACGGGCAGTCGTAGCTCCCGCCGTGCAGTTTCAGCGTGTCCCGCGCGAGGATGCGCGTCAGTTCGTAGGTCGGCGGCGTCCAGTGAATCGGCGGGCGGTCGTCACCCGAGAGCAGGGAGGGGAGGATACCGACGTGATCCAGATGGCCGTGAGAGACGACCACGGCATCGGGGTTCACGTCGCCGACCGGATACTGCGGCGGATTCCCGGTCAGCATTCCGTAATCGAGGAGGAGGGAGTCGTTGACGAGAATCGCGCTCCGGCCCACCTCGCGCGCCCCGCCGAGAAACTGGATATTCATTGGGGGGTCTAACGGACGAAGCCGTTTTTCTTCGTCGGTTTCGACCGCCCCGTAAAGAATCACCGACTCGCGGTCACGGGGCCTTGATGTACCCGTAGTTCAGTTCCTGCAGACGGGCCAGTTCGCCGACACCGGAGGGGACGGATTCGACGCCCGGGAGGAGGTCGTCTTCGGTCACGTCCAGCATCTCCATCGCGTTCTCACACGCGCGGAAGGTGACGCCCCGTTCCTGTAGCGACGCGATGCGGTCCGCGAACTCGTTGTCGGCCGTCGGCGGGGTGTAGACGAGGATTCCCTTCCCGTTCGCCAGCAACACGAGGTCTTTGACCGGAACGGTCTCGTCGTCGAGCAGGTTCTTCGCGTTCAACAGCGCGTGTTCCTGCGCCGCCGATTCGCCGCTCGATAGGTGAATGACGGTCTTCGACGGCGGGGACGGCCGTGAACACGCGTCCGTCCGTTCATCGAACCGGTCGGCGGTTCCGCGAACCGATTCGCTCCCGAACAGGAGGGTACCGAACGCACCGGCGGCCGAAACGAAGCTTCTTCTCCACATGCACTTTTCATTTCGGTCTCGGTTGCAATAATGCTCGTTCTGAGTTTTTATTCTTGAAAACGATGGAAAAATATATCCCTATGTATGATTTCGATACTTTTCGTCGTGTCCAAACGAGTCGTTTCGGTTGACTCCACGACGTTCCCTCCGAGCGCCGACGTATCCGTTCTTCGACCCCGAGTAAAACGCCACACCGCCGCCGGTTCCTGTCCCTTTATCGGGCCGAAGGCCGGAGTTCAGTGTGATGTCGGACAGAGCCTACACCTTGGACGGCGACTGGAACGCCCTCTACATCGACGGCGAATGGATCGACGGCGGTGACCGGGACGAAATCGACGTGACGAACCCGGCGACCCGAGAGCAAATCGCGTCCGTTCCGGCCGCTACCGAGGACGACGTAGACCGCGCCTACGAGGCCGCCGCGGAGGCACAGGCCGACTGGGCGGACCAATCGCCGAACGAGCGAATCGGCGTCATCCAGTCCGCGCTCGACTTGCTGGACGAGCACCGGAACGACATTCTCCACTCGCTCGCGGTGGAGTCCGGAAGCGCGAACATGAAGGCGTTCGCGGAGTGGCAGACCGCGCGCGGCATCACCCAACAGGCCGCCGAGTTCCCCTTCCGCGTCGGCGGCGAGATCAAGGACTCGATGATTCCGGGGAAGGAAAACCACGTCAAGCGAATCCCGATGGGCGTCGTCGGCGTCATCTCGCCGTGGAACTTCCCGTTCAACCTCTCGATGCGCGCCGTCGCGCCCGCGCTGGCGCTCGGCAACGCGGTCGTGCTCAAGCCCGCTTCGCCGACTCCCGTCACCGGCGGCCTGCTCCTCGCCAAAATCTTCGAGGAGGCCGGACTGCCCGAGGGACTGCTCAACGTCGTCCCCGGCAAAGGCTCGGAAATCGGCGACCGGATGGCGTCCCACCCCGAACTCGACGTCATGGCGTTCACCGGTTCGACCGAAGTCGGCAAACACGTCGCCAGCCTCGCGGCCGAAAACCTCGCGCTCCCCGCGATGGAACTCGGCGGGAACAACCCGCACGTCGTCACCGAAGACGCCGACATCGACGCGGCCATCGACTCGGCCGTCTTCGGGTCGTTCCTCCACCAGGGACAGGTCTGTATCTCCATCAACCGCCACCTCGTCCACGAGGACGTGTACGACGAGTACGTCGAGAAACTGACTGAGCGCGCCGAGTCGCTCCCCATCGGCGACCCGACCGACCGCGACAACGTTATCGGTCCCATCATCGACGAGGGCCAGCGCGACCAGATGCTCGACTACATCGAATCGACGGTCGAGGAAGGCGCGACGCTCGAAACCGGCGGTCACCACGACGGTCTGTTCGTCAAGCCGACCGTCCTCTCCGACGCGACCAACGACATGTCGGCGTCGTGCAACGAGACGTTCGGTCCCATCGCGCCGGTCATCCCGTTCTCCTCCGACGAGGAGGCCATCGCCCTCGCCAACGCGACCGAGTACGGCCTCGCCGCCTCGGTCCACGCGGGCGACCTCGGCCGCGCGCAGGACTTCGCCGACGCCATCGACGCCGGGATGGTCCACATCAACGACCAACCCATCAACGAGGAACCCCACGTCCCCTTCGGCGGCGTGAAAGGCTCCGGAATCGGCCGCTACGACGGTGACGCCATCGTCGAGGAACTCACGCAGGAGAAGTGGATTTCGGTGCAGCGCGACCAGCGACGGTATCCGTTCTAAACCGACCTTTTACGACGGTCACGACCAGGAATGACGACGGCCGTCGTCATTCCTGCTGGTTCCCTGTAAAAGCTCGACCAAAAGCAGCGGAAGACGTTCCTGCTCGCTTACGCTGTGCGGGCATGCGACTTCCCAGCCTTCCTTCACTACGTTCAGGAAGACACTCCTCCCTCACCCCGCTCAGTCGTCGGCCCGCTCGCTTCCGAGGCGCTCCACGCCTCGTCGCTCGCGGTACGATTGATAGTTCCCTGAAAATACGACGCGCCTATCGCTCACTTCGTTCGCTTGTTCGGTCTCCTCGCTACTCCGCCAACGGGTCTTTCGGGGTGAACCAACTCGCAATCCCGCTGGGGTTCGGGTCTCGATTCGCCCGGAACCGCGCCCACTCGACGGTGAGTTTTCTGAGAACCAGCACCGTCACGGAGAGGGTTTCGACGGCGTTCTCGGTCAGGACTTCGAACGCCTCACGCCCGAATATCGCCCACACTCCGAGGAGAAAGAGCATGCCGAGCGCCTGTAGCGCCATCACCCAGACGGCCATGAAAAAGATAACCCGACCGGGAATTTCGAGGACCATGTGCACGGACAGCTCCTCGTACGTTCGTTCCCCGAAGAACTCGTGCCGTATCGTGGCGAGTTGCGAGCCGGTCATGACGAGAACCGACCCGATGATTGCTGGGGAGCTGGCCGACTCGACGGCGGACGGATATATCATCAGCGGGAGCGCCGAGAAGCCGAGTCCCCACACCACCGACAGCCAGACCAACGCACGTTTCGGCGGTATATCGGCGGCAACCATCCCGTAAGATGGATTCCTTCCGGGTCGGTTCCCCACGTCGATTCGTCCAACTCCGCGTTTCGGCTGACGCCGGGGAGAAACAGCGTCCGTCCCTCCAAGACGACCCGCCGCTCGGCGAAGAGCGCGGCACCGCTGTACAGCACGAGCGTGACCACGATTTCCAGCCAGTAGACGACCAGCATCTCGCGGACGTGCCAGTCGAGCCAGATGAAGCCACCGAGCGGGACGAGGTTCGAAAGAAAAATCGGCGCGAACGCGGAGAGGCCAGTGTCTCCCTCCCGATAATCGCGGTCCATCGGGCGAAAAATCTTGTCAGAAAACATTAAAAATTCCGTTTTCCCGACCCCGCCGGAATCCCGTGTGGATTGAACAGTGTTCACAACTGTATTATCCGCGGAATCGCTATCGAACACCGATGCCCCGACCGTCTCGCCGCGAGGTCCTTCGACTCGGCGCGAGTCTCGGAGCGACGTCGTTTGCGGGTTGTTCCGCCCTGTCGTTCTCCGAGAAACGCCTCACTGTAACGCTGTTGAACTTCGACTCCCGAAGCCACACCCTCCTGCTCGAACTGCTGCGGACGGATAGCGATGAAACGGTGTTTCGGAACCGATTCACGCTCGACACACCAACGGACGGAAAGGCGGCGTTCGAACGTCAGCGGACAGGGGTTGTCGAGAGCCGCGAGTATCGTGTTCGCGCTTCGCTCCCCGGGGGTGATGTGGAACGTCACTACCGGCTTCCTCGGAAAGTATCCGGTTTGGACAACTTCTGGGACGACCGGGAAACCAGGGGTGTTCGTCCAGGATGAGACCGCATGGACCATTTTCAGACGTGCTAGGTGATCGGTGGATCGTGCCCGCAATAGCCG